>NZ_JACEQV010000050.1:0-13371 GCF_015356275.1 Pseudoalteromonas sp. PPB1
AGTGCTGCTGCAAGTACGCGGCGATGCGATTAGCACCGGCGTCCAGCTGGGCATAGCTCAGCGTGCGACCGCCAGGCATATCAATGGCGATAGCATCCGGTGTTAGCTGGGCCTGACGGCTGATTTGCTCGTGCAGGCTGAGTTCTGTGTCATAACTAAGTGGGCAGGCCGAACGTCCCAGCAACCATTGCTGCTCCGCCGGGCTCGAAAATGGCAAGTCGGTCAGTGCACAATCGAGGCCATGCTCACTCAGATAGGCCAGTGCGCGTTGGTATCTTTGCTCTATGGCATCAATATCAGCCTGCTCAAAGTAACGATGGTTAAAATCAATTTGTAGTTCCAGGTTTGTGTCATTGTTATCCCATACCGTTAGAGTGAAGGGGATCTTTTCAGCATTGGCATTGAGGTAATGAAAACGTGCAGCCTGATTTGAAAAGTGAATATCGGCAAAATTCAGCGTCAGATAGTTAAAACTAAAATCAAAGAAGCTACCCTGCTCACCACTGTGTTGCTGGTCTTTGAGGAGCTGGCCCAGTGGGTACTTCTGATGCCTGTAGGTTGCTTTTTGCGTCTGCGCAACCTGCTTTACCAGCTCGCTCATGACGTCCACCCCCTGTGTGGAAATCAGCAATGGACTAATGCTGGTAAAGACTGACAGCTTTTGTTTTTGCAGCGCCGTTTTACGGTTGTGGCTCGGATTGCCAAACAACAGGGTTGCCTGATTGGTATGCAAAGAAAAGTAGTAAGCCAGTGTTGCCAGCAACACCTGAGCGGCCCCTAACTTATGACGACCTGCATGCGCATGCAAACTATCAAAAACCGTTCTGGAAAGCGGATAAATGGCCCGGGTGCTGTGTTGCTGATCCGTATCACTAAAGTAGCGTTCAGGCAGGCGTTCCCCCTGATAATCGTCGAGATACTCCTGCCAAAATGCCGCGTCTTTTTGATATTTAGCACTCTCACGATAAGTATTATCTAACTGTGCTATCTCATCTAGCGATAATCTGGCATCGTCCTGTGTCTGCTCACCGTTATACAAATGAGCCAACTGCTGAACCCAGATCGCAAAACCGAAACCATCCATTGCAAGATGATGACTTAAGCCAACATACCAGTGCTGTTGCTGAGATATTTTAAGCAGGAAGCCTTTGGCCAGTTGCGTATCAAACACTGCCTGAGTGCGAGCGAACTGCGTTTCGAGCCAGGCCTTAGCACTGCGCTCAGCCTCTGCTTCGGCGCTAAAATCAATCACTGGCAGGCTGTCATCCAGATCCTGGCTCAGATAAGCGGTGAATTCTTCGCCTTGCTGACTAATACGCATCTGAAATGCTTCATGACTGTGAATCAGTGCTTTATGTGCCTGTGCCAGTTGGGTGCAGTCAATGTTGTCGCAGACGATATAGCCACCAATGTTGTAAATAGGGCTATCCGGGAAATAGAGCTGATCTAATAGTATGTCGCGCTGCGAAGCGGTTAATTGCCATTGAGAGTGTGTCATCTTAAGCTCCTACCTCTGCCAGAAAATCGTTTTTGGCGGACTGGTTTAACTGTAATTTGTCGAAGTATTGTGTGTATGAGGTCTGCTCTACGACCTTGCCGCCTTCCATCACAATGACCCTGTCTGCCAGGTCGAAATACTTATCATCGTGCGTGATGGCAATGACCAATTTCTGCTTTGCTTTGAGGCTGGGTAAGATGCGTTTATAAAAGACTTCTTTGAAAATTGGGTCCTGATCAGCGGCCCATTCATCGAACAAATACACCTGCTTGTCTTCTAAAAAGGCCACCAGCAAAGCGAGACGTTTACGCTGACCATCAGATAACGACACGGTAGAGAAATAACCGTCTTCTATCGTGACCTTGTGATCCAGGTGTAACAGCTTCAGATAATGCTGGATCAGCTCCATCGTGGCGTCATCCAACTCTTTGAGAATTTTTGCAAACAAGTAGTAGTTAGAGTAGATAGCACTGATCCCTTGTCTGTAGCTTTCGATATTGGTGTTGTTCAGTGCCGCATCATCGAAATAAATGTGCCCGCCAACCGCCTGATAATGCAGCGTCAACAATTTACTGAGAGTTGATTTGCCGGAGCCATTCGAGCCAACTATAAAGACTATTTCGCCACGATTCAGTGTCAGGTCGATTGGACCAACAGCGAAGCCAGCCTCATCCTGATCACTGGGATAAGCAAACTCAACTTTATCGAAGCGCAGTGTCTGCCAGCTAGGCACATCTGAAATCTGATACTCGATTTCCTCTTCAGGTAATTCATTGAGCAGCGTATTAAACTTCTTGTATGAAATCGTCGCCATCATCATCTGAGGCAAAGCATTCAGCAAGACAGCGATGGGGCCGGTCACGTACAATAAAGCCATGATCACCGCGACCAGCTCGCTATTACTGATGGAGTGGTAATTCACGAAAATAAAACACAGCGCACCGATGACAAAGAAACAAATTAAATCACCAAAGTTGATGGTTGATATCAGCACAGATTGCGCGGCTTTCTCATTTTTAAGAATGTTTTTTTCATTGCTCAGCAAAGCGTCCTGATGAAAATAAGCACGCTTTTGCGCATCGAGCTTGAGCTCCTTTGCGCCAGAGAGCAAACCATTCACACCTTCCTGAATTGCATCCCGGTACTCTCGAGAACGCGTCAGCAGCTTGTTGCCAAAATACATGGGGACTTGATACGCCAGGATGCCAAACGCAATAGCGATCATCACCATCTTAAAGACTTCATCATTGAGGTAGACCAGAAAACCCAGCATACCGACTAAAGTCACCAGATTGATCAGCAACAGGGGTAATGCACGTGCGCCATTAACGATCCTTGGTACATCCAGATTCACAGAAGCAACCAGTTTAGACGAGCCCATTTTCTCAATGGCATACAAAGGCGTTCTGGAAATTTTATCGTAAAAACTCACTCTAAGTTTTCTGGCAACATCCGTTGCAACGCGCTGCAGTAAAATCTCTGACAGGCTTCTCATGATCAGAATGAATGTACAGGCCAGAAAAAACAACGCAGCCAGTTTATAGTTTGCGACTTCCAGTAGCCCATATCGTGCATGCGGAACTTCAGCCAACTGCAATCCGGGTGTCGGACTCTCAATACTCATCAGTACAAAGGGAATAAGCCCCGAATATAAAATCCCTGAAATGGCTCCCAACAACACCGAGATAAACACACGGTTGGGATAGCTCTCACTAAATAGTTTTAATAAATTCACGGTTTACTCCTGCCCTTGATTCGGGGTTAGCGTTAGCTTGCGAGATGCCTCTTTGGGTGATTCAAATGACACATACTGTCCCTTAGCGAACAGGGTGATCATGTCGTCATAATGCGCGCTGGCGACCTGACCAGACTGCCCTGTAGAATTCATAAACTCATAGCGTCCGCCCAAATCAATAATCTGTCTGAACCCGGCACCATAGTTCTGAATAAAGCCATTGTCTTTTTCGTAGAAACCTGCCGCTACATTAACGGTATTGGTGGAACCACCGGTCGCTACCTCTCGTGAGAACACCTTATTGAGATGCTTCACCTTGCCAAACGGCATATGGTCGTATCGAGTCGTCTGAAACTTACCCCATTGCCAGTTGTCAATTTCATCCCCCTGTAACTTACTGTTCAGGATTAAAGTTCTGTCTAGCGCTGAGAGTAATACTTCTTCACAAGATTCTGTTTCTAGCGTATTGGTGTCGTCACATAGCGGGGAGTTTTGCGCCAGCAGCTCAGCCAGCTGGTCGTAACTCACTCTGCCACGCAGACCCAGTAGCTGGCGCGTTGCCGCTTTCTCATTCCATGCAGGAATGAGCTCATCATTGAGTAAGACTCGGTATATTTGTCTCGCCCAGGTATAAAAAACCGTTGCGGCAATGCTGTCGGTCGGTGCATCTCCTTGCCAGGTTTTCAGATGGTCAAGCGCTTCTTGTTGCCACAGGTCTTCCGCGACGACCGTTTCCATCACACTCTTTAACTTGATAACCGTCAGGTCTTTTACATCCATCTGCATCTGTTTGATGTAATTCACATCCAGTGGCTGTGTATTGAGTAGCTGTTCAATGCGCTCTGCACGGGCAGGGTCCGCAAAGCTGGAAGAAATATGATAAGGGTAACTCGATGCCACATTACGGTTATTGGCATTGATGATGTAACCTCGTGGTGGATTGAATTCGCTCGGCATCTCATCTTTTGGAATGAACCCTTGCCATACATCTCCCTCAGCACCCCGTTTAGTCGGTAATATACCTGTGCCACGCTCGCGAACCGGAATATTACCCGCGCCAGTAAATCCAATGTTATCTTGCTTATCTGCATAAAACAGATTCAGACTGGGTGATGCAATTTTATCCGCAGCCTGCTTAAACTGCTGCCAGTTCTGGGCATGATTAATGTGAAAAAAGCCTTCATAAGTGGTGTCCTGTGCCTGCAATGCCGTCCAGCGCAGAGACACTGCCTGAGGCAAACCGGCTTTACTGATCACGGGACCGGTCAGCGTTTCTTTGATCTTCAGTTCAACATCCCGATAGGTGGGCTTAAGTAGACTCGGAAAATCACTTTTCACTTTGATATATTCAGTGCGCTCTGTAAAAGGTCGCCACTGTTGCTGGTAGCGATACAGCGTGGGGTCTTCCGGGTGGATTTGTTCCACAATCAGATCTTGCAGGTCAGCCTCCATATTGGTGCCACCCCAGGCAATGTTATTATTCTGACCAAATACAATGACAGGTAACCCGACCAAACTCATACCCTGTAACTGAGAGTCTGGCAATTGCTGCGATACGGCATACCACAAAGAGGGAATTTGCAGACCCAGGTGCGGGTCATTGGCCAAGATAGCACTGCCAGATGCACTTTTTTCAGCAGAAACCACCCAAGCGTTACTGCCTATATGTTTACCGCCAATCTTATAGTCGGTTTCCAATTGCTTAATGGTGTGATGTAACCCCGACAGGCTGGCAACCTGCCCATCGCCCAGTGACTCTGACGGCACCAGTTCAGATCCGAAAAACTCGGCGAACAAGGTTTTGGGTAACGTTTTTAATGCCACACTACGCTGGATCTCTTCTTCCAGGTTGCCCGACATACTCAGAGAGAACATTTTCATCCATGCCAGTGAATCTTCAACACGCCATGGCGCTGGCGTAATCCCGAGCATAGTAAACTCAATTGGCAGTGTAGGTTGCTGGTTCAGGAATTCATTGATACCGGCCGTATAAGACTGCAATGACGCCAAAGCCTGCTCAGACAAATAAGCCTTACTTTGTTCAGCCACCTCATAGAGCCCCAACGTGCGAACCCAAACGTCATAGTTCAGGCTCTCTTTGCCAAACACCTCACTCAACTTACCGGCACTGAGCCTGCGTTGTAACTCTAACTGCCACAGCCTGTCTTGTGCATGCAGATAGCCCATCGCAAAATAAGCATCTGCCATTGAATCCGCATCAATATATGGCACACCATGTGCGTCGCGCGTTACCGTTACCTGCTCCTGGACAGCAACCGAGACCGCACTTGCCCCCGCTTGCGGTAAAGCTGAAATGACCTGTTGCTGATATGCCACATAAGCACACAGTACTGACGGTGCCAAAATAAAGGTGCCAAACCGGCACAACAGAGGATGTCGTGTAAACCAATTTCTTATTTGCATGTATTCACTACCAACAGAAGTTTGAGATCTCATGCATGAGATCATTGCTACTGATTAAAACAAGGTTTAAGGTCGGAATGAGTCTCCGCTGACATCGACCGGATATGCGTCAGCGTGCTGTCATCGTCAATTCAGGCTTGCGGCAAGGCCTTCCTGCTCGGTGGCAATCACCTGATGGCTTTCCACAAATGCTTTGATGTCAGCCATTAACAGGGAGCGTCTGCCCTCCTCTGAGATATAAACGCCCTCTCTCATATCTGCAGAGCCCAGGTTGTATCCCTTCTCAAACGCCCATTCAATGATGCTTAAATCAATATTCATACCTTCACTCCACCGCTTGTAAACTGCGCTTTAAATTTATTCTGCTGTGCTGTGCGTCGATTTAAGACTTCACACCAGAGCGATTAGTTAGTATGGTTCACATGGTGCATCGATAACCCTTGAGTGTATACCTGTTAGATCTACCAACTAAGGTGTTCACCACTAACCTTAAGTGCAGTAAAAGGTTCCTAACCCTATGAATAAGCTAAAATTAGACCAGCTGATGCTGGCTAACGTGAACAGTCGAAAAGGGCTGAATTCTGAAACTTTTGAGTACACCTCTTTATTCTTATCTTCTGTGACGCCTGATCCACACAATGCACGATTTCTGCCAGCCAAGTTCATGGAAGATGATCATGCACGGCAATTCACTTCACGCTGGCTAACTAAGAATCAGCTAGTTGAAATGTATGACGCAAAAGACCACGTACTAATAGGAAAGAACTGCATTGTAAACTGCTTTGCCTACGGCACCGCCCAGTGGAAAAAAGCGAACCAAACCCTAGAGTCCGTGCTTGAACTGGCCGAAAACATCTCTGTAGCCGAGGTTATTCAAGTGCCGACCGTCTACCCTTTAGAGGACGGACAGTATCAAATACTGACCGGACATCGCCGATTTTTTGCCATGGTTTACAGCAATGGTTATGACTCAAGCGCCCAGTTTAAAGTGTATGATGCCAAACCATTGCTATCGAAAGTTAAACAATTTCAGGAGAATGCCAGCAGAGACGACCTGCCTCAATATGGCAAGCTGCAAGCTTTTCTCAGTGCAATGCAGGAACTGGAAAGCCTTAGTCAGGCAAGATTAAAAGTCGGTGAGAAAAAGCTAACCGTTAAAGAAATGGCGGCCAACTTAGGTATCTCCATGGGGAGTTTTGATAACTACAATGTGCTTACCCGGTATAAATGCGTTATTCAGGCGTATGAACAGGGGCTGGTCACGCTGCCTTTTATCAACGTTAAAAAAATCGTTAAACAGGTTGAGAATGACTATTACAGCGAGTTTGATAAAACCCTGCTAACCGTGACAGACAAAGCCGAGATCAATAAACGGATACATGCCAAACTCACTGGGCAAAAATTGACAACCAAACCTAAGACAAAAGCTTTCAGGGTAAAACCCATTCAGCATGTGGAAACAATTAAAATGCTCCTGACCCACAACATTACAGAATTAGTGGATGAGGTAGATTGGCAAGCTGTGGACTGGGACAATCGAAAAGCCGTAACGGACACCCTGGCAAAAGTCATTGAGGTATTGGATAGTAAGACTAAGGAAACTGACAGTTAGTAGCCAATGGCGCATGGAATAACTCACTCAACGATGGACGTGCCGCTGTTGCAGGAAAACATATCAGGCAAAAAATGGTTCGTGTTTTGCAACAGTTCCTCCAGGCTTTGTTAAATGCTAATGGTCGCTTAGCGGCCTTAGAGTCCGCTCCGACCCGATATTGTAAGAAATTATATATTCACTATTTCGACCACTGGTCCACCAAGCCATTCAAAAAAACAGAACAATCACATATCAATCAAACACTTAATAGAAACCGCTTCCCACCCTCACTTTCTTAACATTGGGCAACAATGAAAATAACACTTGTAAAATAAAACCGCCTATCCATCTTTCTGTTGAGTTTTTAAAAGACTATAGATATAGTCTGAACGCTTGACATATTCCTAATAACAACAAATTCAGGACAATGAACGAAGTCAGCTTCTCTAGAACAGTTAAATCGATCACACTTGGATCCTGGAAACTTGACCCAAAGCGTCAGGTGCTCACTGACGGCGACATCGAAAAAGAACTCGAACCGCTTCTGTTTCGCATCATTAGTTATTTGATCTTAAATTCGGATACTATCATCACCCGACAAAATTTAGTGGACGATGTCTGGTGTCAGAAATATGTTGATGACAATGCAATAAACCGGGCAATCTCTGAACTCAGGAAAACACTGAAATCAGAGAACCAAAAGGGCATCATAGTTAAAACTCACTATAGAAAGGGTTACAGCTTAGCCATTGAACCGTTTGTTGAATACCACAAAACGGAATCAGCTGACCAATCTAAACCCAGCCCTGCGGTTACAACCGAATTAAACACAAAAGCGACACCAGCCGAACGATCAGTAAAGCGGAAAAAGGCCCCGTGGGTTTTTGCTGCGGTCATCAGTACTCTAGCAGCCAGCATTAGTCTGGCATTTATTAACCAGGACACAGCGCTGAGTGACGCCTCTGTTAGCCCCATAGAAAAGCAAGTGCAGGAAACAGTACTGTCCTGGGTCAATGGCAGGTATACCAGACCAAATATCTCGCCCAATAAGAACTTCGTTGCCTTCTCTATTATTCAAAAGAATAGTCAGAATTATTCTTTGGTGGTCAAAACGCTACAAACAGGCCATGAAAAACGCCTTGCAGAAGAAGGAACTAACTACTTCCCTATCGGCTGGTCAGCAGATTCCAATAAGGTCTTCTATCGGGCCATTAACAATGAACAATGCGAAGTATGGCTGATAAACACCAGTTTTGACGGTACCAATAAATACCTGTTTGACTGTAGCTTGCAAGGTTTCACAGGTGCAGGTGTCAGCGATGGCAGACTCATTTATTCAAAGAGCGGTTATCGCGACAGGGATGAACTCGCAGCACTTGCCAGCCGTGATATAGAAACAGGCCAGGAATTTCAAATTACATCACCAAATTTGAATTCATATGGAGATAGGTTTTTGACTTATATCCCTGATATGGAAGTTATTATTTTTGAAAGGCATCACTATCAGGGCAGTGAACTCTACATGACAGACCTGGATGGTGGAAACCAGGTTAAACTACATGACACCAACAACCGGATCTGGACTTTATCCTACGAGAAGAAAATTAATTCTTTGATTTGGCTAGATAATGTTGAGAATATTTTGTTTACCTATTCGCTGGATAAGAAAGCCATTACCTCAGCGGCGAAATTGCCAAATAATGTTAAATATGCCAGTAATCAGCCACTGTCCCACGATGCCTTATTGGCAGTGACTTATCCCTTTTTACAGGACATATATACCCTAAGCCCCGAAGGCGGCGAGCTGCAGCCTTTAGTTAAAAGTGAGTATGATGACGTACAAGCTACTGACTTTGAAGACAGTGTGATTTTTTTGCGTCAGGAAGGTGGACTGCGTTCCATTTATCGTGCTTTACCTGATGGTCAGCATGAACCGCTTGCACTTGAGGCGTCGACTTATGAATCAATTCATTATAGCGCGCAAAGACAAGAACTATTGCTCCACTACAAGGATAGGCTCGAAACCTATGATAGTAAGACCCTGACGCTTACTGGCTCTATCAAGGTTGATGGCACCATAGTGTCGGCTGAGTACCTTGAAGAAAATAGCATCGGTTATACCGTTGTGGATGCAAGAACATTGAGAGGAAAAGCCTTTATGCACTCTCTCGATTCGGATAAGAGCATTCCATTACCCATTGAACGCCCACTGTGGTTTGGGCAGCTTGATAGTGAGTTCTATGCCAGTTTATCATCACATGATGAAGTGTCTTTATACAATATCAATACGGGTGAAAAGACTGACAGAATTGAGCTGTCAAAAGCCAAATATAAACACTCGATTGCTGCGGGCAATGGGTCCTTGTATCACTCCGACGGTGAGACCGTCTTTAAGATTAATTTCAGCCATACCGAGCCCAGGCAGGAATTATACAAAATTGACAGTTCCAGCTATGTCATAGACAGGATCAGCTTTTCTCAACAAACCAATGCGCTTTACCTCGACATTATTGAAGTCGTTGAAAACCAGCTGGTCAAAGCAGAAATCACCCAATCTGAATGATCTGACGTACTGGGGAGGACACCTCCCCAACCATGAACGCTGATATACAACACCGAAAAGCACGTCAGTCATCGTGATTAGATCAAATTGTTGATAATACACTTTACGATCGCCTGCTGCCTGTTTGTACTATCTGTTTTCACAATACAGTTAGACAGATGAAAATTAACCGTGCGCTCAGAGATACCAAGTATCTGGCTGATTTCCCAAGACGTTTTACCTTCACAAGCCCACATTAAGCAGTCTTTTTCGCGTTTTGTAATATGTAACTTTTTATCCCTGCAGCGCAACGCAGCCTGCAGCAAATAGGGAGAGATAATCGTCCAGCACCAGTCAACAAACTCAATACTCTTCTGCTGGCAAAAGCTCTCTGGGATATCGAATACCAAGCCTCCATAAATGCCTGTCACACCCCGCATAGGCATCACATACACCTGGCCTTTCTGATTGCTGTGATTAAGTATACTGTGCAACGGCAACAATCGAATACCTGACTTACAGTGTTCAAAGATCGCAGTGTCTGACATTTCCTCTGCCAACTCGGCAGAAATCTCACCATAAACTTTTTCTTCGTATGAGGACGCAGATACCGGGCAAAAATCGATAAAGCCCAGACAATTGTAGCCTGACTCTTTTGAGATAGACTTCAATGTACTTGTTAGCTCTTCAGCGATGTTTACTTCCTCAAATTTAGTAATCATCTGTTTAATTTCGTGCTGCGTGTCAAACAGGCCAAGGGTCGTATTTTGTTGCATTGTTAGCTCCTCAATTTGCGCCAAGTAAGCAAAGCGTGTTTATTGTTTTGATGGAACTCATAGTGCCCCAGCAAACGCATGCAATCAAATCTCGAAAAATAAAAACATAACCAATAAAATCAACATCTTAATACCAATTATTATGGTGGAATACTGGCTATATATTGATTGATATCACCCCGCAGAGGATCCCGTAACGACTCGATGTGAGAGCTTATTTGCTACTAATTTATCGCATTTCATATGCATCCAAATTGTGCAATAAACTCTAATACCAATTTACTTAATTAAGTGCTCTATTTTGAAGCAAGAAAATAAGGTCGATAACACCGCTCCCGTGCCCTGCTATCGTTGAGACATCATCGTCCATATAGGCGAGGCGAAAATTTGCGAACTTATACCTTAGGTAAAGATTCTAAATGAGAAATTTTTAACGCCGTTAGCGTCATATTTGCACTTTCAAATAGAACAGGTATTAAGTGAATTTGGTATAACCTTTTGAGTACGTACAGCTAGCGAAAATGTGCTGTCGTGCATGGTCAAATAAACAGACCGAATTTTGATTGCGGCAAGAAAGAGAATCACGCTGGCGGCAGATGTGATAGTTAGATTGACACTGAATAGTGGCAATTCAATCTGGCCAGGGCGAGGTAATGTAAACAACATTTTCAAAAGTGCGTGCCGCACCAGGAAAAGTTGTACAGTGCAAACATAAGTCAGCCACGCAAACACACATCAACAGACTAATGGCACCCTATGAGATAACAGGCCAACGACATACCTAACAATCCGCGTTTCAAAAGACAAAGACACAAACCGAAAGGATTCAATGACTGTGACTTAGTTAGATGTTTAGTTCAGTTAACTAGGTGGCGCAACTGGATAACAGAGAATAACACCTGACAAACATCGGTACCAGGTTACCTGCTGTAATCTTTTAACAGGCAAAAACGTTCGGAGTTTGGACACTAACGGGTCACCCCGCCGATTCAGTCCATTCAAATTTGTGTGAAGTTTTTCAAAAAGGAAAAAGATCCACTACTTGAAAATGGACCCAAATGAGAAGCACGAATGTACATGACACAATGACTTTGAACATGGCATGCTAGCAAGCACTGACCGCCTCACAGAATGCTGGAGGTAAAAATGGGGTTATAAACAAGCCTGCATTGACTGATGAAGTGCAATACTGCCCTCCGTGATAGTATGCTGTAGCTGACTATACTCTTCTTTTTTTAGCTTCATCGAGACCAACAGGCTGTTTTTTGCAATATCATCCACCCTAACCTCAATAGGTCTTGCATCTGAGCACAACCACAGACGCCCTTTTGCTTGTATCTCCAGAGCAAACCCCATACTTTCAATTTCTTTTTGCTCGAAGTAATGGGCGCCAAAAACCCGGTTGCTTTGTACTCTCAACAACAACTCGCCAGGCGCGAACACTTTGCCGGGCACGGCATTCGGGTTTACATAGTCAACATACCCGTTTTCGTTAGAAATAAGTGTTTTCGTTTTTTTGCTGTCCTCTGAGACATACTCAAGCATCACTTTTTTCTTGGCTACTTCACTACCAACCTTAATAGCCAATTCTACAACTCGGCCAGTTTCCCTGGAGTAATGATACTCACTGGCGGGCTCTTGCAACACAAGATTACCTGAAACAGCCTGTAATCCGGCCCCCATTGCCAACACAAGATAGGATCCCATCAATTTATCAACTCCTATTACTATTTATATTCTAATTAACCAGTGATGTTTTTAGGGTTAATAAATCCTACCTGAGTAATACTATGCGTATCTGTACCACCTGCAATAAACTTAGTCTGGCGATTATCTTTAATTTCTTTATTAGTAAGTTCTTTTAGTTTTTTTGTTTTAAGTTTAAGCATCGTGACAATCTCTATTTAATGTTTATTCAATTAATTTTTAAATGTTAAACACCGTTGTGGTGATGCAACTATCATTGACCAGAGATGCTAAAAAACCTAGTTATGAAACGTTATTCTTAAAGATAACATTTAACGATAAGCCATTGCTTTACTAGGATATAAAAACACATTACCCAGATCTTTTCACATGGTAAGCTTTGTATTGACCGACATACAAAAAAGAACAAGAAAAGTGAGCAAAATCACGCAAGAAAACCAAGAAAACAGACGCGTTAAAAATGAAATTTGCTACAACCTGGCGAAATGAAAGTGAAAAACATCTTGAAAAAACTCAGAGCAAGAACCAAAAGAAAACATTTACCGACATTAAAAAAAAAGAGTTAAACAGGCTTTAATTTATCATATTGGCCTAATACTGAAATATATTGCAAAACACATCACTTATTCCATCAGCCGATTTATCCTGCTTCACAAACCCAAGCCCAACAAAAACCAGACACCACTTCGTCTCAAAGATCCAGGCAGTTAATGAAATCAAAGAGGCACACAAGATTTGGAGCGCAACGTCCCGCCTGACTTGACTAACAAAGTACTTCTCTGCTCACCCGGTCAGTGCTGCACTTCCTTTTGCACAGCTGGCTCATTCAAGTTTTCCCGCAACGTAAACCCAAATTCGGCGCCCAAATGGTGGACCAGGTCCAGATGTCGGATTGAGATCGACTACCGGATTGAGGTTGGCTGTTAGATTGAGGTTGGCTGTTAGATTGAGGTTGGCTGTTAGATTGAGGTTGGCAGTGACAACATTAAGGCGTGTATGGCATGCAATTCTGATTACTTTATTGTCATGTACTTACCTGATCTCCAGTCAGAGTTGGGCCACCGTTCCAGTCTCTCAGGCGAATATAGAGCAGAC
>NZ_JACEQV010000051.1:0-11896 GCF_015356275.1 Pseudoalteromonas sp. PPB1
ATTCAGCTTCTTTGATCATGGCAACAATTTGTGACTCGGTGAACTTGCTTTTTCTCATCGTAAAACTTCCTTCTTTTGTTAATGGAAATTCTACTCAAGAACTGTTGCAGTTTATGGGGGAGTTACAAATTGTTATCTGTGTTAAAAGAGACACCCAACAATTAGTGTTCCTTTAATAGAGCTTTTCTGGGTGATTGCGAGTGCTATTTAGAAAAGATAATTGATAAATCACTGTGAGTAGGCTTCAAATATGAACAGCTTCTGCTAAACCTGCCTTAATCTCGTACCGTATGACATAGTTAAGCCCTGCCTGAGTGTGACAGTCATCATTTGAGTTTCAGGTAATGGGAATTCTAACCTAATAAGCGTTCACAATTAGCCAGGTTAGCGCGCCGCTTTTTTTGTAGGTGGGTGCAATATTTACTCATAGCATGACGCCTGCCGACAGCACCGTGGAATACTTTGGTAAATCTTGTGGTGAGTTTTAGCCAGTTTTCGGGCTCTATTTGCAATCGAGCGAGAATAGGATGGGCATCGCAGATGTGTCCTCGTTTGTCTGCTCGAATACATCGGCCTGTTAGTTCAACCAGTTCAATGTAGTATTTAAGCTCAAAGGGGAGCCCTTTGGGCATATTCTGTCTTGGGTTGCCAGCAAAGCGCAGAAGACTCTTTGGCTGCTTCCCACTATGAGTATGTTCAATACGTTTTTTGATACTGGTGAACTCAGAAGTTTCAGGTGTGTTGGCCATTTTGGCTCGGATTGGATTCAGGTCAACGTAGGCCATACAGGCGGCCAGTGCCGCTTCATCGAGTAACGCTTGGGATTTAAACTTGCCTTCCCAGAACCGACCCGTACAGCCATCTTCTTTGTTTGCCCTGCGGGCAATGTCTTCGTTGAGCACGCGCATAAACCAGCTGATGCTCGATAGCCTTTCACGATATTTGTCGATAATATCGTTGAGTATCATATGCTCGGACGGATTAAGTTTGTTATCTTCAACAAATTTGTGCGTCAGCCAGTTTCCTTTGAATAGCTTATGCCAGCGGATAACAATCGCTTTGTCGGTCAATCGATTGGCTTTTTTATCATCCACATACAAAACGATATGAGTATGGTTACTCATAACCGCGTAAGCGCAGATATCAATGCAAAAAATGCTTGCCAGCAGGAGTAGCTTTTCTTCAACCCATTCACGGCGATGCTCATAAGACTGGCCTGTTAACGGGTCTTCACCACATAGAAAGGCTCTCCTGACACAGCGAGAGATGCAATGGTAGTATTTTGTGTCAACTAAGCTGACCTGGCTTTTCCGTGCTGTTGGCATTTTATGTCCTTATCTTTGGAGCAGATAAAAAGCATAGATAGTGGAAGTAAGGCAGGCAAGTTTTTGGTTGGGTGTCTGCTAGTCACTACTGTTGGGTGTCTGCTAGTCACTACTGTTGGGTGTCTGCTAGTCACTACTAGTCATGCTAGTCACTAGTCTGCTAGTCATCTTTTGTCATCTATCACTCCACTTGCAGAAGAACTGATAACTAAGATCGCTTTAGTGCAAGCGGTACCTGTTATGTACTTTAATCTTCACGGATTAAATGACCGAACAGGCTGTGAGTTGGTCTGTTTACTAACACTGATAATATGCAGCATGTTCAGAGCTTGACTCATATCTTGTGTCAGATTGGTTAATTTCTTTTGTTATCATATCTTTACTGTTGAGGTGGCTTTTTTACAATTGATCAGCTCTTCACCTGCTTTATTGTATGTTTTTTGTTTTTACTGTATATTTCGCGCCCATTAATTAATAAAGCTGAATAATTGCCGCTGTACTTCAGAGCATCTGCTTTAACTATCTTTTGAATGTTTAGGGTTGCTTGAATTTCAACCTGTCGAGTTTACTTTCAGTAACTAAATAAGGAGCTTCACGCATTGAATCGCGTATTGAACAAAGTTAAATGGCAGCATATATTTGTGCTGCTGTGCATGACACAATTGGTGGCGTTTTCCTCCATGGCATTCGCTAATTCTAAAAGTCTATTTACTCCTATCCGAATTGGTAAAAAGCTCATTGTTGTCCCCAGGAAAATTGATGCCAATGAATATCAGGCACAGTTAACAATAAGCAACGGGGAAAAGCGCTTAACCTGGTCTGCGATCGCCGGTGTCAGTAAATACGCAATTCAGGTACTGAATGAAGATGGACAGTGGGAAAACCTACTGTTCACAGAATCATTGTCTGTCATTCTGGATGACAGATTTAATGGCTATTTGCAGGTTAGGGTTGCGGCATGTTACAGAGATTCTTGTAATTTGATTGCAGCAGGCAGCGCGATTCAAAATGTCTTTGAAACTCAATACGCAGATGTGACAAGTTCGATCCCCGGCAATGCGAATTTAGTCAGTGTCAGCGCTCCCTCAGTTGATAATGTGGGCACAATCAAGGGAAGAGCTGGAGTAAGTGGCGGCGGTGCAACGTACTCTGTCCCAATAGAACTTACACCTGGGCGTGCTGGTATGCAGCCGGGTGTATCACTGAATTACTCATCACGATCTGGCTCTGGGATTGCTGGCAAGGGTTGGTCTTTGTCGGCAGGGTCTGCGATTACACGCTGTCCGGCCACCTATGCACAAGATGGATATAGTCGAAACCCTAAGTATGATCAAAACGATCGTCTCTGTCTGAATGGCCAAAGACTGATTGCCATCAATGGCAGCTATGGTTCAAGCGGCGCTGAATACAGAACGGAAATGGACAGTTTTGCCAAAATTACGCAGCACGGCGCAATGAACTCTACATCCAGCTACTTTGTGGTCAGGTTTAAAAATGGTCACGTTAGCTATTATGGTGCATCAGCCAATAGTCGTGACATCCGCTCAAATTACAATGGCACTTATGCCTGGTTAATTGATTACACCCGAGACGCAACGAACAAAAACTTTATTCATTATGATTATGTTACCTACGGTACAAACGAAAAACTGCTGGACAGAATTAACTATACAGGTAACAGCAGTTCACATAAGGGTATGCATAACATCTATTTCGAATATGAGCAGGCACTGGACCCAACCCGAAAATACCACCAGGGTATATTGTACGAGAAAACGCAGCGCCTGAAGCGTGTTGTTACCAAGCACAACTCCACGCAAACCAGAGAATATACGCTTAGTTATGCAGCCAGTCGTGCGTCGGGTATAGATCTGTTGTCTTCAGTTGAGTTGTGTTACGGCACAACGGGCGGAAATTGTTTGCCTAAAACTCGTTTTGAATGGGAAGATCAGGCGCCTAAAATCAGAGGTACCTTTGTAAATATCAATGCAGGTAAGAGCATTTCATCGGTGTTACCTAATGGCGATCGAAACGGGGACGGCTCCCGAGATTGGCCTGGCTTCTACATCGACGCAGAAGGCAATACAACGAGCAATAGCCACCCAATGACGCAATGCGAGTTTTCTGGTACCAGTGGCGAAAAAGTGAATTGTCATACGGATACCGCGGATTACAACCAGGACGGCATTACAGACGACTTTGATTTTGTAGCAGGCTCAGTAGGTTCAAAGAAAAAGCTGGTACTGTATAAAAACTATCAGAATGGTACATCGACTCGCATCAATACCAATATAGAAGTGCCTCAGCTGTCTTCGTTTTTGCATGTTGGCGACATGAATGGTGATAGTCTGCCAGATTTGGTGATCTACGAAAAAACAGCAACATACTCTGATGATTACATCTATTTTTACTATCACAGTGGTAATTTCTCGACACCTTATTCCACGTCTTATAAACAAAAACTGTTTACTGTGGGTAAGCACCCGGGTTCGGACAATCCATCTACTTCCTATTCGATAGGTGGGGATTTTGATGGTAACGGTATACCTGATTTTTATCGTGTGTCCTTACACCGAAGTGACATTGGGCAGGGCAAATTGAGCTCCGTCAAGCTGACGGCATCTAAAGGTAAAACGCTGAGCTTTACAAGCAGAACAGTTAACTGGGACGATGAGGATGACTACCTTCCTTCGTTCAATGGCGGGTGGGGGCGATTCTACCGCTTTGCAGACCTAAATGGTGATGGTCTTAAAGACTGGTTTGGCTGGTACAACCCGAAACAGAACGGCAGCAAGTTGTATGTAAGATACAGCAAAGGTGACGGCTGGTTTACCTCGCCTGTTTATATGAATGCCAGAGCGTATAGCAGAGACTATTACTATAACCTGAGTTACGGTCTGGAGGGGAACAGAGAGAATGAGCGGTATGTTAAATTGCCAAAATATGGCAATGCCATCAAGGTTGCTGATATTGATGCAGATGGTAAAGAAGAGCTCCTGATCCCTAACGGTATTGTGGTGGAGGGGTGTCAAAATGTGTCTCATTTTGAATTCCGAGGGAAGAGCGTGACAGAGTTCTGTGGCTCTGCTATTTACAACGAGTTGATCCCTTCAGGAAAAGGCACTTATAAATCGATTGATGGGCGCCATGATCATAGTATTTACTCCTTTGCCAAGCTTGAGCTAAAAGGCGGCAGCTTTGTCAGTACAGATACCGACTTTATCGGTTCTGCTCATCAGTCTGCTATTATCGATGCACAAGGTGATGGATTGCCTGATCTAGTCTTTAACTATGGGTGTGCAAGCGGTCCCGCAGGATCAAGTTGTCGCTTTTTGGATGCAACGCCTTATGGTTATGCAAAAGGCAAGGTCAACATTAGCCGTAACTACGGAACTGGCTCGGGAACAAACGGGAGCCGATATAGACCACTTGATGTACTTCACTCAGTCACAGATGGTATTGGACTGAAAAGTGAATGGGATTATCGTCCTTTGTCGTCTTCTGTGTCGACTAATATAAACGGTGTAACCAGGCTGTATAAATCTGATAGTTTGAATTTAACGGGGCTTATAGTAAAGGGTTATCAAAAATTCACATCTAGTATGTACGTGGTGAGGGAGTTTAAGCAAGATAATGGTGTGGGTGGTGACTTTGTACGCCGATACGCCTATCGCAATGCGCTGTTTAATAATCAGGGCCGTGGATTCATGGGTTTTGGAAGCATCATTGAAGCGGATGTAACACGAGGCCTGGTAACACAATCTGACTTTCAGGCCTACTTCCCCTACGCGGGCAAACTAATGGCGAAGGCCACATTTATTGCAGATGAGTACACCCTTGATGGCAGGCGAATTGCTGTGACAGAGAGCTCTGCAATTAGTCACTCAAAAATAGATTGGAAAAGCAATCCAAGTCACAGAATTAAAAACGTATATAGTTTGTATGCAAAGTCCAGCTATGAAATTAAACGTGATATTTCAACAAAGAGCTGGTTGTCTACAACGGAAGTAGAAAATAAATCAATTAATGCGTATGGCGATATTATACATAGCGAACGAAGACAGGATGACCAGTATGGTATGTCAAAGGTTTCAACAACTAAAACATATGCTTACGACACATCAGCCTGGTGGGTAAATAAGGTAACTAAAGTCGTTACAAAGTCTTTGCTTTCAGGCAGAGACCCTAATGATGCTTATTTCCTGTACAAAGGTGGTGAAAAAGGCTTGGTGAGCGAAACTACTTTGACAAAGGAGTTTAGTAATTTTCACACGTCTAGAAAGGCCAGAACTGTTAAGGTTAGCGGCTCTTCAGGTAATGGACATGAAATAAACTATGTCTTTAATAGTTACGGTTTGCCTACCCAAGTTACTAAAAAGGCAAGCATTTATAACGACGCGAATTGGACTTCGCAAAGCCGGGTTGAAACCCTGTCCTATACCTCAAATGGTACATCTGCGGCTGACAGTGGTTATTATGTCCATGAAACCACCAATGCCAAAGGACATAAAACAAGGGTGAATACTGATCCGAAAACGGGTCTTAAAACCAAAACGCACCAGCAGGTGAGTGCCAGTGAATATCTCACTACAGAATATGGCTATGATCGCTACCTGAGACCTTATAGTCAAAAAGTAGAGGGAACGCCAAAGGGTTATACAGCGATACAACGGCCTGGGACTTATGCACCTCGGGATGCAGTGCTCCAAGTATTGACGGTTGCGCCAGGTGCCCCCAAAAAAGTTGCCTTTATTGACAAGCTTGGGCGTACCATCCGGACAAAAGTCGAGAATCAGGGCGGCGATTGGATCCTGCAGGACAAAACCTTTAATGCACAGGGGTATCCATTATTTGAGTCTCAGCCATACAAATTTGGCAACATTAAATATGGCGTTCGATATGGTAACTACGATGAGATTGGTCGTGTGGACAGCAAGACAGTCGATCAACAGTGTTCACCATTTGCTACCGGCACAATGACCACAGAGTATCGCTATAAAGGCTTTACAACCTCAATTGATGTATCAGAGAGTTGCTATGGCTTACATTTGGGTCAAATGAGCCGAACTTATGATAGCCGAAAGCAATTGATGAAAACCACAGACGCACTGAATGGCGATACGCGTTACTCATACAATAGTAACGGCTTACCCATTATAGTACGTGATGCTAATGGCAACAGCATTGTTGCTAAGTACAACGCATTCGGGCAAAAAGTTCGGGTAGTTGATCCAAACCAGGGGGCAACAGACTTTATTTATAACGGATTTGGCGAGGTTCAAAGAGAAACACGCAGTAATGGAAAATCTGTTCACTACAATGTTGATTCACTGGGTCGTGTCGTCAAAAGAACTGCAACGGGTGAAGGGACGTTAACCTACACATTTGATACGCACACTTATGGCCAGTTGAGCAATGCAGCAGGCAATGGCGTTACACATAGTTATCAATACGATAGTCTGGGTCGTCCAACTGTTCATACAGTAGCAGGCGAAGGTCGAAGCTTTTCAACAAGCACCTATTATGATGCCAATTATGGACGCGCTAAAGGGATGCGTTATCCTAACAATCTGACATTGGAATTTGTTTACGACGACCGAGGCTACCAGGTTGGCGTTAAAAACAACGCCAGTGGATATACTTTCCAGCAGATTACTGAGCGTGATGTGTTTGGCTATATTCAGTCGCAAACTTTAGGCAATGGTCTGCAAATGGACAACTACTATAGTCGTCAAAGCGGCCAGATGACTGAACATTATACTCATAAAAATGGCAATAACCTGCTGGCTATTCAGTACACGGGCTATGATGGATTTGGCAATCTCAAATCACTGTCAGTGACTTCTGGCAAGCTGGGTGAACAACACCAGTTTACGGAGTCATATAGTTATGATGATCTGCATCGTCTGAAGAGCAATGCGATTGCTGGTTACACAACCATCCGCTACGATTACGACGCTGTGGGTAATCTGACAAGCAAATCTGATTACGCAACCCAATATGATTATAGTAATAGCGTATCCGGGTTTACGGTTGGTGGGCCTAATGCGGTTAAACGGGTATTAAAAAATGGCCAGTGGGTGGGCTTTAGCTATGATGCCCGCGGTAATATGACCAAAGGGGATGGACTAAGTACTGCCAGTTACAATGCAATGGATAAACCAACAAGCATCACCAAAAATGGCATAACTGCAAGCTTTACCTATGGTCCTGACCATATGCGCTTTAAGCAGGTGAAAGGCAGCGTAACGAGTTATTATGCAGGTAAGCATTACGAGCTTGAGATAGAAGGAAACAAAACAACAACTCGGGCTTACATAGGTGATATTGCTGTCATCTCGTCACAATCTGGTAGTGTGCCACAGATCCGTTATTTCCATAAAGATCGATTAGGCAGTGCAAGGCTGATCACCAATGCAGACGGGTATGTGGTGGCAGAGCGAAACTTTGACCCATTTGGTAAACCGAGAGCGGCGTCAGGCAGCTTGAAATTTACTGCTCAATTAGGCGACTATAAATCAGCTAAAACGCGACGCGGATTTACCGATCATGAGCATCTAGATGATCTGGAACTTATCCATATGAATGGCCGGGTGTACGATTACAATTTAGGCAGGTTTATGTCGGTCGATCCTGTCATTCAGAGCCCGGGTAACTCTCAGTCGATTAACCCCTACTCATATATAATGAATAACCCACTGGGCGGTACAGACCCAACTGGGTACTCGTCAGCATGCCAGTCAAAAGGCGCGGATGTCAGTGGTGATTCAGCCCCGGGTTGCGGTGATGCAATGAGCTATGATGTGGGGGATGGTGATAAGTTTATTAAAATGGATAATGGTAACGTGTACCTTGATCAAGGGGGGGATACACTCATCAAGGTAGACAGTATAAAGCTCAACGGTGCGAGTGGTTTAGTGGCGAATGTTGACATGCTTACCGGTAGTGTTGCATATAACCTTGGGTCGCAGGAGAGTATTGGGGCGAGTGATGCTAATGTCAAAAGTGCGTTTGATATGAAAGAGCTGAATAACCTAATCAATCCGATTGACTCAAATTATCAGTCAAAATTGGATGGTATGAACTCATTGTTTGAAGGGCGTGAGAAGGGGCCAGGTAGTGAATTTGATAGCGAAGAAGAAATCGTATCACTTCTTGATGAAGTAGTTCACCCATATGCTGCTGAGATTCAAATGGAGATTGGAACAAACATATATACAACTAAAAATGGAAAACTAACATTTGCCCCACTAGTGCTAGCGGATAATGGAAACCCCCTTCAAGTAGATACGGAAAAGTCTATTTCGGGGTTGAGAATTGCGCCATCTAGGGTTAGTGCTGACTGGCACTCTCATGCAATGGCAGCTAATGATATGTCAGGACCTGATGTAGATTTGGCTATTAAGCTCAATCGAACTTCGTATGTATCATCAAAATACGGCATAGCAACATTCCGAGGTATTGATTACAATGAAGCTAGATTGGCTAATTCTGACGTGTATAAGTTCGAATACCGCGGTCGTACCATTTCACACCCTATAGAAAGGCATCCGGCTGTTAATCGCAATGATTTTTTCTCCCTAAAAGAAAGGTAAATTGGATGAAAGTATCAAATTTAATGATAAGACTTTTTACTCTGTTGATGATGGTTATTACTAATAACTCTGTGGCCACAATGGCAGGATGTTCAAAATGGACAAAGCTTGAGACTCAGACTGACTGTGTTGTGTCAACTGTTCAATTAATAGCATCACCATCATCTTATGAAAATAGGAGAATTCGACTGGCTGGTGTAGTTAATTTTGAATACGAGAGAAACTTATTATATATGGATATATACTCATATGAAGAAAGGCTATATGAAAATGCTATCAATTTAGCTTTAGATGTTGAGGATATTGAGCCACTTATACAAGTAAATGGAGAGCTTGTACGAATTTATGGTAAATTTAAGAAATTGAGTGATGGCTTTTATTATTTGACCGAAGTTTCACACATTAAACTTAAAGATGGTGGGTTGGTACTATTTGATGACTCAAGAGGTAAAGTAATACCATCTATCATCAGAAAGTAAAATGGCTAGTTACGTGGAAATATATAGACTCTCCATTGATGCAAAGCCGAGTAGAACTGCGGGATAGCGAATTATCGTTATCTCGTTCGTTATATTACCCGCTTTGCCATGCCTGGTGTTGGAAAATACACGGAGGGAAAATACACGGACATATATGGACGCTCCAGCGATGTCAAGCCGAGTAGGCCTGCGAGATAGCGAATTATCGTTATCTCGTTCGTTATGTTACCCGTGTTGCCATGCCTCGCACAAATACACGGACACCCAGCGTTATCGGTTCTTGTTACGTGTCTTCTAGGGTAAATGTGAGCGCGCTATTTTGTGTAACTTTGGAATGGGTGTCTGCTAAAAATTAATATCTGGACCGGTAGGAAATGGGCCTATCTGGCTGTAGTATTGGATTTATGCACACGCCGTGTAGTGGGCTGGGCTATGTCTCATCAACCGGATGCCAACTTAGCCCTCAGAGCATTTGACAGAGCCTATGAACAAAGAGGTCGGCCATCGGGCGTGTTGTTCCATTCTGATCAGGGCTGTCAGTATGTCGCCACAAAGTTCAGGCAAAAATTATGGCGCTATCGTATGACTCAAAGCATGAGTCGCAGGGGGAATTGTTGGGACAATGCACCAATGGAAAGGCTATTTAGGAGTTTGAAAACAGAGTGGGTTCCGTCAACAGGCTATGATTCCTTTAAGGAAGCTGAAAGAGATATTAGTTACTATTTAATGAACTACTACAACTGGCAAAGGCCGCATAGTAACAACGAAATGCTTGCGCCAGCAGTTGCGGAAGAAAAACTTTACTTACTGTCCGGGATTAGTTGACCACTACACGTACTTCCTTTATTAGATAAGATTAAAGGTGAAGGTGGAATTGTGATTATTGGGGAATAGGGAAATACACGGACACCCAGCGTTATCGGCTCTGGAATTTAGGTTGAAACCCATTTACCCATTCAAAACCGGCGCTCAGCAATTTGAGGTGGTTATCTGGTGCCTCTTTATATTAAAAGATCGTAAAAAAGGCTTGGTTATGTATAATAAACGATTGGGCGTGGGGCCACTAAAGCTTGACTCAGTTCCGCTTCACTACACCGTTTGGCCACGCATTATCAGCCCCTTATTAGGGCGTTAAACAGTGAAATACGTGGACACCCAGCGTTATTTGTTACTTTTATGGGTTTTTGTTGGGTAAATGTAAATTCACGGACATCCAGCGTTATCAGCTCTTGTTACGTGTCTTCTAGGGTAAATGTGAGCGCGCTATTTTGTGTAACTTTGGAATGGGTGTCTGCTAAAAATTATTGTCAAGGTCAAAGCTATTCACCTGAGATTTCGGGCACTATCGAACCTATTATTGGTAACCCGACAAAAGGTTACCTTAAGAAACTTGTTAACGGCTTAACCTTTGGGGTAGTTTATGGCGACATGAGCAGTATTCAGTCGTTGAACGCTGACCCCGAAGATTGGGCTGACATTGGAGCTTATGAAGCTCAAGCAGGTTTGGAAAAGTACGCCATCATGGCACTACCGGGTAACGCTCCCAAGAACATCATCAAGTTCATAAACCCTAAAGCACTAATATCGAGACAAGGTCGTAACGAAATGACAGGCTCAAAGGTGAAGCGTATCCGAAAAAGAATTAAGTCTGACGGCTATGATGAATCACAACAGATAGATGTCGCTGATGTTAATGGCAAGATGATAATAATTGATGGTCACCACAGGGCGGCGGCAGCATCTGCTGCGCAATTAAAACAAGTACCTGTCAGGGTCAAGAACGTATCTCAACAGGATGCTGACCAGTTACTAATGGAGGCTGCTGAGGCGAGGTATTAGTCATGAGTTTATTAATTGCAGATATAAAAGCATTCATATCAACACAAAGAAAACTGACTAGAGCTTTATTGAATGAGTATCCTGAATGCACTAATTATTCATTGTTAATCAACCTGCCAAAGTATGGCAGAATTAAAGTCGATGATATGTACTGGAACTTTAAAAAGCATGGAGCTGGTGTTGAGTTCAGCTGTGTTGATGATGGCAGGTTAGTTGACGTCTGTGAGCACATTGACCAACCGGACTTGTTTGACGAGTGGAGGCTATCTCTCTACCTAGAATCAATTCATAAAGAAGATTGTAACTTAAAAGGTGAGTTGGCAGGTCTACGCCAATCTGGTCAAGTGTTATCTAATAATGAGTACCCTCGATTACTACTTCTTGCACAATGACTGCTTTAGAGACACCTAGTAATTTAGGGCGCACAAATACACGGACACCCAGCGTTATCGGTTCTTGTTACGTGTCTTCTAGGGTAAATGTGAGCGCGCTATTTTGTGCAACTTTGGAATAGGAGGAAAATACACGGACACCATTGAATATAATCCTCGTAATTCGCCGCAGGAGGCAAGGTCAGAGGCTGTCCACCGGTCAGACTCTGATAATAGCCCAGTACCTCGGAGAACAAAGTGGCCTGACACCAGCCATCGGTCAAGAC
>NZ_JACEQV010000052.1:0-10189 GCF_015356275.1 Pseudoalteromonas sp. PPB1
CCCAACAATGGTCATGTGGGTGTGGGATTTGCCATTGGCGGACTCAGTGCCATTACCCGCTGTGAGCAGAATATGGAAACCGACGGCAAGGCCGGTGCGGTTAACTTTGATAGCAATGACCGCTTTTGTCTGGATGGCCAGCGTCTGATTGTGAAATCGGGTCAGACTTATGGCGCCAACAACACGGAATACCGTACGCGTCAGAACAGTGGCCAGAAAATCATTGCCCATACTTCCAGCACCAGCACAGGTCCGTATGCCTTCACAGTAACGGATGTAGAAGGCAATAAATATACCTATGGTAAGTACAGCAGCACCTCGGATGCGTTGATTAACTCAAAGCAGGGTAAGGCATTTACCTGGGCACTGAAGCGTGTTCAGGATGCTTCGGGTAACTACTACACCTACCACTACACCAAGGTGAGCGGCAGTCTGGAGTATTACCCGACGGCGGTGAAGTATTCGGGCTATGGTACAGGCGGCACCCGCAATGAAATTCGTTTTATCTGGGATAATCGCCTGGATAAACATAAGGTTTCTTACCTTAAGGGTAATAAGATAGGCCTGACCAAACGCCTGAAGCAAATTGAGTCCTATTACTCAGGGAATCTGCTTCGTAAGTACAAACTCACTTACGGCTATACCGGAACCGGCATGACCCAGAGTGTGCTGCAAAAAGTGCAAGCCTGCTCGTCGGACAACAGCTGTTTGTCACCCACTGTGTTTAACTGGAAGACGCGCGGTAGCATTCGTCTGGGGTCAGACATTGGTCGTGACTACTCCAGAAACAGCCGCTATAAAGCGCATCAGTTTATGGATTTCAACGGGGATGGTCTGACCGACATCGCGTTTGTGCGTAACGACCGGGGCAGCTCGTCAGATCATTTATACATGATCCCGAATACGGGGCGCGGGTTCGGCGATGAGCGTCGCTTCAACGACATTGCCACGAAAACCTTCCGTAAAACCTGGAAAGTAATTGACTATGATAAGGATGGTAAAGACGACATCCTGTATATGAAGGGCAGCAGCCAGTACTGGCAGCTGATGCGTCATACGTCAGCAATGAATTTCACCACTACCCAACTGAGCGGGATTAGTAAGCCGAGCTCAGATGATAACACGCGCTTTTTAGACATAGACGCAGATGGTTACCCGGAGCTGTTGCATTTTGTGGGTAACAAGCTGTCTTATCAGAAAGGTATTAAAACGGGTCTGGCTAGCGGTCAAGCAAAAGCGCTGAAGTTCAACCTGTCGGCACCGAGTGGCTCAACGGCGACTATGTTGTCGTACGATAAAGAAGACAACACCTTCCAGGCGATGGACTTTAATGGTGATGGCCGTGCCGACTTCCTGGCGCAAGTACGTGTGAGCACCTATACCAGCGGCGGCGGCGGCGGCGGCGGCGGCGGTGGCTGCGACTTTGAAGGCAGATGTGAAGATCCAGTAGGGATTCAACCAATTGAACCTTTTTCAGCCAGCACACAACACTTAGTCTCCCGCACGGCTAATCTGGGCGATAAATTTGGTGGTCAGGTAGAACGCCTTGGTGGTGGTTCAACCCCATTAAACAGTGAATCAGCACCTATTAAACCAGTTAATCTGAGCCAGCTGAATTCGGTTAATATGGTAGGCGGACCAGCCGCTACGGTAGCACTCCAGGCGGCGCAGGTACAGTCACTGAGCCGGGTATCAGGTCCCATTACCACACAGGGCTATTCACATGTAACTTACTGGAAAATTCTAGTCTCAAAGGGCAATGATACTTTCGAAGAACTTTACTCTTTAGGCAGTACCAGCTCGTATAAAGACATTCAGGCGGTTGAGCTGAATGGTGATGGTCTGGCAGATATTCTGTACCGCAACAGTAACAATGATTGGTATGCCCGGATCAATACCGGTACTGGGCTTGCGGGCGGGATCAAGTTGTTTAACTACGACAAGCCAAGCCTGAAGGTGTTTGATATCAATGGTGATGGGATCCCAGAGGTATACCGTGAAGATCACGGAGATCATTTTTACTTTTATAACGGCACGAACTTTACCCACCGTAAAATGACTTCCAATGGGTCGAACTATGACTTCACGACTTATATGGACGTCACGGGTGATGGCAGCGCAGACAAACTGGTATTCCAGGGTCGTATGGGCTTATATCAGAACTCGGATGCACCGACCAACCTGATCGAGTCCGTACGAGACGGGTTTGGTGCGTATACGAGGGTGTCGTATTCGACGCTGAACAACCGCAATATTTACACACCACATAATGATGCCCGCACCAAGAGCTGGGGCAATGGTCGCGTTACGGATATGAAGTCCGGTGCTCGCGTAGTCAGCACCCTGACAGCAAAAGGCGAAACCATTAAGTATAAGTATCACGGTGCAAAGGCCCAGGTGGGTCGTGGTATGCTGGGTTTCCGTCAGATTGAAATGGAAGCGGTCAATGGCGGGACTAAGGTTGTCACAACCTATCGTCAGGATGGCGATTACCGGGGCAACCCGGAGCGGGTTCAGACCTATGTACGTTATGGCAGCGACACGTCCACCGGTGGCGGCTCAGGTGGTGGCTCCGGCGGAGGGTCGGGTGGCGGCTCCGGTGGCGGTGGTGATTTAGACCCTTGTGAAGTATTTCCGGAAAGCTGCAACTGCTCCTGGCAGCCTGGTGAGCGTTGCGAAGCACCAAAGTTTGCACCAATAGATACTCTGGCTGCCTCAGCCAGGACTTTCAGTGCGGCAGAGGGCATTTCTGCTGCTGGGATACAGGCATCGCCTGTACAGGTAAGCAGTGCACAGTTTGCAACGCTGTCAACGGCGTCGGTGAATACCAGTATCTGGCGTCTGAAATCAGATATGACGTCGACTTTTGGTCGTAAGCAGGAAACAAGCTTTGTGACTGCGAACAGCACTAAGCCCTATCTGGTGTATCCATCTAAAACGATTACCAAAACCTATAATACGGATGTTAGTTCGCAGACTCTGATCGCTACTAAAACTAAAAATATTTCTGTTGATAACTTTGGCAACCCGGTAACACAAAATACTGTGGTCGATGGCAAAAATGGCTATGCGAAAACGGAAGCAACTAACACTTATAGTTACAGCTATTATGGTGGTCGGGTTACCAAAACGGTTGAGACGAAGCGTTATCTAAACCGTCTGAATGGCACAAATAAAGGGAACTATCAGAACACCCATACTTCGACTTTTACGTATGACAGCAAAGGACGACTGACTAAAACAACCGCTGACAATGGGGTAGTTAAGAGCTACGCGTTTAATGTTTATGGACTGGTTAGCACTCAGACTGTGTCAAAACCAGATTTACCTGATAAAACAACAAAAACTTACTATGACAGCACTTATCGTCTGGTGACGGGTGAGGAAAACAGTCTGGGGCATCGTAGTACCATAGGGTATGACAGCCAGGGTCGTAAGTCTTATACTCAGTCGGCCAATGGTCAGCGTACTTACTATACCTATAATAAATTAGGTCGTCTGACAGGGGAGATTTCGACCCCGGCTGACAATACAAGTAAAACTGGCAGCAAGGCGCTGAGCAGCAGCCAGAGTAAATACTGGTGTACCAGTGGGTGCGTCAGTGGCGCGGCCTATTACGAGGAAAATGTCTCGGAAAGTGGCCCAACGAGCCGCACTTACTACGATAAGTATGGTCGTATGCTGCGTGAGTCCAGTATGTCTCTGAGCGGTACATTTATCAATGTTGATTACTTGTATGATACCAAAGGTCGCAAGTACAAAGAGTCGATGCCGTATTTCCACGGTGGCACACCCCTTTGGAATGTGTACAAATACGATAAGCAAAATCGGGTTGTGCAGGTCACTAAGGCCGATGGCTCCCTCTGGAAAACCGAGTACAACGGCGAGAGTGTCACGACCATTAACCCGTCAAATCAGAAGCATACCCAGCTGAAGAACGTGATGGGCATGCTGGTTAGGGTGACAGATGCAAACAGTAAATCGGCATACTATGAGTATGATGAAAATGGTAAGTCACGCCTGCTGACTGGCCCTAAGGGCAATAAGATCCAGGTCAGTTATGATAAGTACGGTAATAAAACCCGTGTTATCGACCCTGATAAGGGTACCATCAATTACAGCTATAATGCCTATCATCAGGTAACCCGCGAGTCAGACAGCAATGGCAATGTGATCACGTATCAATACGATGTACTGGGACGGACTACGGAAGTACAGCGTAAACGCGGGAACAAACTGGAACATCATGTAGAGAATACCTATGATGACGGTGCCTATGCCAAGGGGATGGTTGCCGTGACGACTGATAAGGTCAGCGGTTTTACTGAGCGCTTCTATTACGATTCCTTTGGTCGCACCCGTGAAAAACACACGGTGATTGACGGCAGTACGTATAAGGAAATCTGGGCGTATAACACCGCAGGTCAGCTATCTAAGGAAACGGATGCCTCGGGCAAGTCAGTGACGTATCACTATAATGCCCACAAGCACCTGAGTTACCTGAAAGACTTGCAGACTAATAGCACAGTCTGGCAGGCCACTGCGAGTGATGCCTTTGGTAATATCACCACTGAGAAACTGGGCAGCCGTATTACCCGTACTAAGGTATTTGATGAAAAGACTGGATTACTGACCAGTCTGAGGTCAACGGGCAGTGGCACGTTACAGAACTGGACTTACAACTGGAGTAACCTGGGTAACCTGAATTATCGTCAGGACCATACAATTGGTAAGAAAGAAACCTTTGGGTATGACAGCCTGAACCGGGTTACCAGCAGCGCGATTTCAGGGGGAGCGAGCACCACAATCAGCTACAACGAGCTGGGTAACATTACCTATAAAACAGGTGTGGGCCATTATCATTACCAGTCGAGTCGTCCGCATGCTGTGACCAAGGTGACGGGTGACAGAGCCAATACCTATCAGTACGATGCGGCGGGTAATATGGTGAAAGACAACGCTCGTGAGCTGGTGTACAACACCTTCCACAAGCCGGTTTATATCAAAAAAGACAGCTACTGGATGGAATTTGCCTACTCGGGTTCGGGTAAGCGCTATAAGCGCACTGAGTTTGGTGGTGAAAAAGGCCTGCTGCTGCCTATTCTCAATGGAGATATCACGACCTTTATTCCAATCGCGCAGGAAACCCGTTATGTGGGCAATGTGGAGTTCATTCGCTATGGCGGTCAAAGTACCTGGGTGAGCAAGCGCTATATTGCAGGCAAGGTGTTGATCACCACAGTGAACAACCAGGCGACCACGCGCTTTATGCTGGATGACCACCTGGGTTCAACGCATGTGATTGCGGATGCCAGTGGTAAGAAAGAGCAGGTGATGAGCTTTGATGTGTTTGGTGCACGGCGAAACGCAACCACCTGGGCGAGAGACTTTAGCGACCAAAGTAAGTTCACCAGCCAGCTGACGTTACGCGGTTACACGGGCCATGAGCAAATGGATGAAGTTGGTTTGGTGCATATGGGCGGGCGTATTTACGACCCAATCCTGGGGCGCTTCTTACAAGCAGATCCTATGGTGCAGGCGCCGGAGAATATTCAGAACCTGAACCGTTATTCGTATGTGGTAAATAACCCACTGAATAAAACCGACCCCAGTGGCTATATTTTTGCGACGATAGCGATATGGGCACTGAATGCGGCAATCACCCAGGGGATTATCACAGGTGTGACGGCGACTGTACTCAGTGGCTTATTGACAGCCTACTCTTACTATGGTTACGCCAAGCTGGCAGTTGGTATTATCCAGGCAGCGAATCAGGGTGGAACGGCACTGGCGAACTTTGCGGGTGGCTGGGCCAAAGGGTTTGCGAAAGGTCAAGCTGTTACTTGTATGCTCAATATGGCAGCCGGTGGTGGCTGTATCGATGGGCTCGAGACTAAAAATCAAGGCAATGCTGATACAGACGGAAACACAGCCACAAATGGTGCGGGTAAGAATAAAGGAAAGTCCAGCAGCACAAAAAATGTCGGTGAGAAACTTAACAAAGCGGATATGAAAAAAATTAGTGGCGCTGTCGACAGAGCCGTCGTAAAACTCAATAAATTTGTCAATACGTTGCTCAAAGGAGAAGGGCCTGAATATGAACAGATTGCTGCGGACTATGGCTTCAGCAGAAGCCAGCTGGCAGAATTCTCTGATACTGCGGAGTTTCTGATTGTACAAGCAAAAGCTGTAGCAGATTTACTCGTACAATATAAAGAGGGCGAAAGTTTTATTTATTCAGCAGCCTCACATGGTGATGCCTATACACCTGGTAAGATAGCAATAGGTAAATTTGGGTTTGATGCTGATACACTAGTTCATGAAGGTGCACACAAAGTCTTTTCGCACGACCATGGTGTTGATGGCGTTGGAAATTCAGCTCCGGTATCAAGGCACAATTTAGACTTTGGCTCAGCAGGCGAGAGTTTGAAAAGTATTTCATCATATGCTCAAAAATACAGTATCTCCGCGAGCGATAGGGCATACAATAGAGGTTGGTTGAAGATGTCTGCTTATCGGTTCGAGTATTCAGTTGCAAGTGCTGCAAGAAGAGCGAGGTGAGTATGAAGAAAGTTCTGGGTGTAGTTATATGGATGCTAGCCAACTTTGTTGGCTCTGGTTTGTCGTTTGCTGCGTCTTTACCTCCGGCAACTAAACCGGTAAGTGTAGAGGTATTTGCTTATTGCGAGACTAAAACGTGTAAAGTGAGTGTTGTCTTAAGGAATAAGACGGCAATGAGCATAGAACTTAGCCATCATCTGTATGATGACAAGACGATAAGCAATAGTGTGTTAGAGTTTTATCTCGCTGAGGATTATTATAGTGGTAAGTTTGAGCATCCGATCAGAATAACTGGTGGAGGTACAAGCAGGCTTGACCAAAATATGACCTTTTCTCCTTTAGAGGTGAAGTCTTACATATTGACCGTTGATAAAAAAGCCCTGAATCTGACTGCTGATAAGGAATACGTGGTTCTATTTGCGGCCATAAATACAGAGGTGCTAGTAGGTGGTTCAACAATCACTCGGTTAACTATGTTAAGTGATCCTGGCTTTTTAGTCGGTAAAGGTGTGATGAATTGACTTTAAAGTAATAATGTAAGGGCCAGATAAGGCCCTTACTATCAGAAGTGTAAAACAACAGCGAAAGTTGTTTATTTGGATGAAGATGTACCATCTTTTTCAACCAACTGTGACCAACTTAACATGACCACTACAGAGCTAGCCAGACCTGCGAAGGTCGTTCAATACTTTGCACCTAATTGAGCAAGGGAACATTGTTGTTTTTTGTAAATGTGAGTGTAAATTTAAAGTTTTTTTAATGTTCCTTTTTAGGTATCATTGTACCGATAACTCTCAAAAGGACATAATAATAATGAAATTTTCTACACTTGCTATCTCCGCTTTATTTATCACTTTCGCCGGTCAGGCTGCTGCAAGCTGCAATAAGTACAGCTGTGAAGGCGTATCAAACGCTGTATTTGCTTCGGTTGTTGCCAAAGCAAATCAGGTAAAAGTAAAGTTTCCTCAGGGTACCAATGCCACTTTGGCTTGTAACCTGGACCAGGAAGAAGCGGCTGCGCTGAATAAAACCAGCGAAAACTATCGTAATATGCAGTCGATGCTACTCACTGCTGTTGCCGCTAACCTGCCCGTTAAGCTCACTTTTAATCAGGCTTCTGCGAACTGTCAAATCGATGAAGTTGAAGTAAAGGTCGTTGAATAATATTACTGGCTGAATTTCGATACAGCTATATCTATCTGCTCAACTCAGAGTACTGTGCTCTGGCATATGAATTTTGTTGTTAATACCTTACTTATCTTTGCTGAGATAGTCGCAGCTGTGTAAGTGAGGGAGTGCCTTGTACTTGATCTCAGGCACGGCAAATAAGTGTGGGCAGATATCAACGTCAGATAAAAATAAGAAACAAAGTGAGCAAACATGTTTAAGTACAAAGGAACCCTGGCCCTGATGCTGGGGGCTTTTAGTGTGTCGGGACAGGCCAGCCCGGTCACCCCCAGCAGCGATGTCTGGGGAGACAGTAACGGCCACCTCTACTATCAACAGCCTGTTAAACAGGTCACCACGGCGGATGACGCCCCGGTCAGTATTCGTGTTCACAACGCCATGCCCTATGTGCGTGTGGTCGAAACGGCAAACGGATACAAACTGGAGTATCTGTCAAAGAAAGACTTTACGGCACTGCGCAATGAACTGGATGTGGTCGGTAAGCGTCTGCGCAGCGATTTTGACGGAGATGGTCAGCCCGACATTCTGATGCAGTCCGATCTTGGACATGAATTGCTCATTTCAAATGGCCAGGTACGCCCTTACCGTATCGGCATTGACCTGCGAGACATCGGCACTCGGATGCAGGTACGCGATGTAAACTATGATTTTCGTAGTGACTTTGTAAACCCATCTGCCGAGCTGGTGCATTATGCCCAGGCGACGGGGTTGAGTTCGGCCATCAACACCAATGATTATGTGGGCTCACTGCCGGCAGAGAGTAACGTATCACCCAGTGGTGAGTTTACTTATTCCATTCCCATCACCACGGGTGAATCAACGGGTGGACTGAAGCCACCTGTTTCTCTGAGCTATGCGTCTAATCCCAACAATGGTCATGTGGGTGTGGGATTTGCCATTGGCGGACTCAGTGCCATTACCCGCTGTGAGCAGAATATGGAAACCGACGGCAAGGCCGGTGCGGTTAACTTTGATAGCAATGACCGCTTTTGTCTGGACGGTCAGCGCCTGATTGTGAAATCCGGTCAGACTTATGGCGCCAACAACACGGAATACCGTACGCGTCAAAACAGTGGCCAGAAAATCATTGCTCATACTTCCAGCACCAGCACAGGCCCGTATGCCTTTACAGTAACGGATGTAGAAGGCAATAAATATACCTATGGTAAATACAGCAGCACCTCGGATGCATTGATTAACTCAAAGCAGGGCAAGGCATTTACCTGGGCGCTGAAGCGTGTTCAGGATGCTTCGGGTAACTACTACACCTACCACTACACCAAGGTGAGCGGCAGTCTGGAGTATTACCCGACGGCGGTGAAGTATTCAGGCTATGGTACAGGCGGCACCCGCAATGAAATCCGCTTTACCTGGGAAGACCGTGTTGATAAGAACAAAGTTTCTTATCTGAAAGGGAACAAGGTTGGCCTGACCAAACGCCTGAAGCAAATTGATTCCTATTACTCAGGGAACCTGCTGCGTAAGTATAAGCTGACGTACCGCTACATCGGTACCGGCGTTACACAAAGTGCGCTGCAAAAAGTGCAGGCCTGTTCATCGGACAACAGCTGTTTGTCACCCACTGTGTTTAACTGGAAAACACGGGGTAGCATTCGCCTGGGCTCAGACATTGGTCGTGACTACTCCAGAAACAGCCGCTATAAAGCGCACCAGTTTATGGATTTCAACGGGGATGGCCTGACCGACATCGCTTATGTGCGCAATGACCGGGGCAGCTCGTCAGATCATTTATACATGATCCCGAATACGGGCAGTGGCTTTGGCGATGAGCGTCGTTTTCATGATATTGCTACGAAAACCTTCCGTAAAACCTGGAAAGTCATTGACTATGATAAGGATGGTAAAGACGACATCCTGTATATGAAGGGCAGCAGCCAGTACTGGCAACTGATGCGCCATACGTCAGCGATGAACTTCACGTTTACGCAGCTGACGGGGATCAGTAAGCCGAGCTCGGATGATAACACGCGCTTTTTAGACATAGACGCAGATGGTTACCCGGAGCTGTTGCATTTTGTGGGCAACAAGCTGTCTTATCAGAAAGGCACTAAAAATGGTTTGGCCAGTGGTGCAGCAAAAGCGCTGAAGTTTAACCTGTCGGCACCGAGTGGCTCAACGGCGACTATGATGTCGTACGATAAAGAAGACAACACCTTCCAGGCGATGGATTTTAATGGGGATGGTCGTGCTGATTTCCTCGCTAAAGTGCGAGTGAGTACTTATTATGACGATATTCATCCCCCCTGTGAAAGACCGCCTTTCTGTGAAGATCCCAGAGGGATTGAACCCACGCCAATGGCGGTTAAGGTTAACCATGTAGGGGCCTCTTCAAGCCTGGCAGATCGATTTGGTGGTCAGGTGGAGCGCATCGGTGGTGGTACGGTCACACAGCGTAGTGAATCAGCACCCATTACTCCGG
>NZ_JACEQV010000053.1:0-7659 GCF_015356275.1 Pseudoalteromonas sp. PPB1
CTTCGGCCTTCGCCAGCGCAGCCAGCCCCTGTGCGACTTCTTTGCTCAGCGTGCTTTTAACCTGTGCACCCTGATGTTGTTTGATGTCCGGACGCGAATAGTCCAGCGGTAAACTGTGTACCGGCGGCACATCTGCCAGTTGCTGCTGCCAGTACTCAAGCTGCTGTTCAAGCATCGCATCACTGAGGTAATCTCGTTGCCACTGCGCATAATCTGCGTACTGAATGGCCAAAGGGGCCAGTGGATTACTTTGCTTCTGACTATATGCCTGATACAGCTGGACAAATTCTTTAATCAAGACCTGCATCGACCAACCGTCGGAGGCAATATGATGCATGTTGAACAGCAACACCCCTTCATTGTCTGCCGTCTGAATATACCCGGCACGGATCATCACGTCGCGGGTCAGATCAAATGGCTGATTTAGCTGTTGCGTCATGGCTGTGGCGATGGCCTGTTGCTGCTTCGCTTCGTTGCACATCCGCACATCGTCATAACTGAGGGTAAAGCGGGCGTCCTGACGGATCAGCTGCTCTGCGCCCTGCTCGCCATCACGATAAACGGTTTTAAGTACTTCGTGGCGGTCAATGATGGTTTGTAACACTGCTTCCACCACTGTCAGATCCAGCGTACCGCGGACATCAAAGGCAGCCGGCATATTGTATTGCGCCGATCCCTTATGGAGCTGATCAATAAACCACAGGCGCTGCTGGGCAAAAGACAGTGGCGCGATATCCGATGCGACTCTGGGTGTGACTTTAGCGCGCACCTGAGTATTTTGCTGTTGCTCTGAGGCTAAAAATTCAATCAATGCCGCCTTATTTTGTTTTACCTGAGCGGCTATCTGAGGTGTGATTGCACCTTGTCTGGCTTTTGACTTGAGCTTGCCATTGTCGAGATAAAAACTGACGCCCTGTTTTTCTAGTTCTATGATTAACTTTTTAATTGTATTCATTGTTTTCTTCTTAAAATTCTGTCGATTAAATGTCGGACGCCGTGATTACCATTCCAGCTCTTCACACGCTTCTGTTTGCGTGTCGCGATTAGACTTAAGCTGCAAATATTCAATGTGAACCGCCTGATCGCAGATCCTGGTTGCGTCGTAGAGCTCCTGAATACTGAACTCAATGTTGAAGGTTTCACGCACCTGAGTTGCCAGCTTCACGACCAGCAGCGAATGGCCGCCCAGGTCGAAGAAGTGGCTTTGCGTGCTAATGTCCTGATGCGCTATGCCCAACAACTGAGACCAGATCTCACACAAGGTCTGCTCAATGTCATTTTCAGGTGCCACATAGGTATCCTGAAGCGCGCTGCTATCTGCTTCAGGCAGGGCTTTTTTGTTTACTTTGCCGTTGGCAGTCAGTGGCCAGTCGTCAATCACCACACCCAGCTTAGGCACCATGTAATCCGGTAAGGTTTGTGCCAGCGTGGCCAGCGTCTGAGTCATAAACTCAGGCTGAGCTTGTTCTGTAACAGTTTCCACAGGCTGGACATACGCCACTAAATAGGTGCCTGCCGGGCCGTTCTTAGCCAGCACCAGTGCACTGTCTACTTGTGTCTGGCGGCTCAGCTGCTGAGCAATCTCACCCAGCTCAACCCGGAAACCGCGAATTTTAATTTGGTCGTCGGCACGGCCCACGAAGGCCAGGTTGCCATCGGCCAGATAACGCACTAAATCGCCGGTGCGATACAGGCGTTTCGCGCTGCCTGCCACCTCGGGGTCGTAAAATGGATTGTCAATAAAGCGCTCGGCCGTCAGCTCAGGCTGATTCAGATAACCCTGTGCCAGACCGTCGCCGCCCACACACAACTCACCCACACTGCCATACGGCACCAGACTCAGGTCATCGCTTAGCACCAGGGCCTGATCGCCATTCAACGGCGTACCTATAGCAATGTCCTGACTTTGATGTAATGTCGGTATCGCGTAACAACAGCTGAAGGTGGTGTTTTCAGTCGGGCCATAGCCGTTGATGACTTGTGCCTGCGGCAATGCTTGCTGCACCCGCATCACATCGGCGCCGTGGACTATGTCGCCGCCAGCCAGTACATAACGCAGAGAAGTGCGACCGTCACAGTGATGGCTCCACTCACTGAACAAACCGGCCGTCAGCCACATGCTGTTAATGGCCTGACTATCAATCAGTGTATTAAGTGCATGAATGTCCAGCTGGTCCTGCGGATACAGCACACAACGTCCGCCATTGAGTAAGGGTCCCCATAGCTCTATGGTTGCCGCATCAAAGGCAATGTTAGCGCTGTGCAGGAATACCGTGTTGCTGTCCAGGGTCATAAAATGCGGCGTGCTAATAAGACGCTGCACCGCACGATGCGGGGTCAGCACACCTTTGGGCTGACCCGTTGAGCCTGAGGTATAAATCACATAGGCCAGCGCATCACCGCTAAGCGTTTGCAGAGCGGGGTTGTGCAGCGGATAGTCATCAAGCGCCAGGGCCGCAATATCGATGGCGGTGCCTGCCTGTTCGCTCATCAGGCTCTGGGCCACGGCCAGCCCACTGCCAAACCCAATCACTTGCTTCAGGCCAGCATCAACCGCCATATAGCTCAGGCGGCTGGCCGGGTAATTCGGGTCCAGTGGCACATAGGCGCCACCGGCTTTGAGTATCGCCAGTATGCTCACCACCATCTCTACCGAACGACTGCTGCATACCCCAATGAGGGTGCCAGATGTGATGTGCTGCTCACTCAGCAGGTAATGGGCCAGCTGATTGGCCCGCTGATTGAGCGTCTCATAACTGATGAATTGGTTCTGGAACACCAGCGCGGTTGCTTCAGGCGCTGCCGTTGCCTGTTGCTCAAAGGCCTGATGAATGCTCAGTGTGGCATCATAATTTTGTTCACTCTGGTTTGGTGATACCAGCAAAGTCTGCTGCTCTGTATCAGAGAGCAAGGTCAGGGTGCCCGGTGCCTGAGCGAGCAGGCTCGCACTGTCGCTGTGTGTCAGCGTCGTCAGTAAGGTGCCCAGATGACGATTAAGGGTGTCAATGTGTGCTTCGCTGAACAAGGCCGTGTCATAGGTCCAGCATAGTTCAACCCCGGTCTCACTCAACGCCATATTCACATCCAGGTCAAATTTGGCCACGACCGAGCCATCACTACGAGGACTCAGCTGAGCCCCACCCAGCGACCAGGCACTGTCTTCGACTTCCCCGGTCAGACCATAATCGGTGCGGGTCGTCAGCATCACCTGAAACAGCGGTGTGTGCGCCGTGCTGCGCGGTACATTCAGCTGCTCAACCAGCTGCTCGAACGGCACATCCTGGTTTGACTGCGCACCCAGATGGACGGCTTTAACATGTGCCAGATACTCCGCCAGGGTTGCCTGAGCGGTATTAACATTCAAAACTAAGGTATTGACGAAAAAGCCAATTAACGGCTCCAGCTCGGCCTGCATGCGGTTGGCCACCGGCGTACCAATGACGATATCCCGGGCATTACTGTGGCGCGATAACAGCAAAGACAAAGCGCCATGAAGGAGCATAAACGGCGTCAGCCCTTCGGCCTTCGCCAGCGCAGCCAGCCCCTGTGCGACTTCTTTGCTCAGCGTGCTTTTAACCTGTGCACCCTGATGTTGTTTGATGTCCGGACGCGAATAGTCCAGCGGTAAACTGTGTACCGGCGGGACATCTGCCAGTTGCTGCTGCCAGTACGCCAGCTGTTGTTCAAGCACCGCATCACTGAGGTAATCCCGTTGCCACTGCGCATAATCCGCGTACTGAATGGCCAAAGGGGCCAGTGGATTGCTTTGCTTCTGACTGTATGCCTGATACAGCTGGACAAATTCTTTAATCAAGACCTGCATCGACCAGCCATCGGAGGCAATGTGGTGCATGTTGAACAGCAACACCCCTTCGTTGTCTGCAGTCTGAATATAACCGGCGCGGATCATCACGTCGCGGGTCAGATCAAACGGCTGATTAAGCTGTTGCGTCATGGCTGTGGCGATGGCCTGTTGTTGCTGCGCTTCACTGCACATCCGCACATCATCATAACTGAGGGTAAAGCGGGCATCCTGACGGATCAGCTGCTCTGCCCCCTGCTCGCCATCGCGATAAACGGTTTTAAGCACTTCGTGACGGTCCATGATGGTTTGTAACACCGCTTCCACCACCATCAAATCCAGTGTGCCGCTGACATCAAAGGCAGCTGGCATATTATATTGCGTCGAGCCCTTATGGAGCTGATCGATAAACCACAGACGCTGCTGAGCAAAAGACAGTGGAAACGCGCTATGCTCACCAAGCTGTGGATCAGTCTGCAGTGCTCTGGGCAGTGCAGTGATCTGTTCGCGAACCTTCTCTCCGTGGTGCGCTGCCACTTCCCGGGCCTGATCTGCAATCGTCGCAGCATTAAACAGCGCTTTGATGGGTAACTCGACGGCCAGCTGCGCTCGCAACTCGGCGGCCAGTCTTACCGAAAGTAAAGAGTGCCCACCCAGGTCAAAAAAGTTATCCGTGGTACTGATACGACCGGCCTCTAAATCCAGTAATTGCGCCCAGATCTGGCATAATGCCTGTTCAACCTCATTTGCGGGCGCCACATAGGTACCATGGAGCGCCGAGGTATCCGCTTCAGGCAGGGCTTTTTTGTTTACTTTACCGTTGGCGGTCAGTGGCCACTCGTCAATCACCACACCCAGCTTTGGCACCATGTAATCCGGTAAGGATTGTGCCAGCGTGGCCAGCGTCTGAGTCATAAACTCTGGCTGTGCTTGCTCTGCGATGGTCTCAACTGGCTGGACGTACGCCACCAAATAGGTGCCTGCCGGGCCGTTCTTAGCCAGCACCAGTGCACTGTCTACTTGTGTCTGGCGGCTCAGCTGCTGAGCTATCTCGCCCAGTTCAACCCGGAAGCCGCGAATTTTAATTTGGTCGTCGGCACGGCCCACGAAGGCCAGGTTGCCATCGGCCAGGTAGCGCACTAAATCGCCGGTGCGATACAGGCGTTTCGCGCTGCCTGCCACCTCGGGGTCATAAAATGGATTGTCAATAAAGCGCTCGGCCGTCAACTCAGGCTGATTCAGATAACCCTGCGCCAGACCGTCGCCGCCCACACACAATTCACCCACACTGCCATACGGTACCAAACTCAGGTCATCGCTTAGCACCAGGGCCTGATCGCCATTCAACGGCGTACCTATAGCAATGTCCTGACTCTCATGTAATGTCGGTATCGCGTAACAACAGCTGAAGGTGGTGTTTTCCGTCGGGCCATAGCCGTTGATGACTTGTGCCTGCGGCAATGCTTGCTGCACCCGCATTACATCAGCGCCATGGACTATGTCGCCACCAGCCAGCACATAACGTAAAGAGGTGCGACCGTCACAGTGGTGACTCCACTCACTGAACAAACCGGCCGTCAGCCACATGCTGTTAATGGCCTGACTATCAATCAGTGTGTTGAGTGCATGAATGTCCGGCTGGTCCTGCGGATACAGCACACAACGTCCACCATTGAGTAAAGGTCCCCACAACTCTATGGTTGCCGCATCAAAGGCAATGTTGGCGCTGTGCAGGAATACCGTGTCGCTGTCCAGGGTCATAAAATGCGGCGTGCTAATAAGACGCTGTACCGCACGATGCGGGGTCAGCACGCCTTTGGGCTGACCGGTTGAGCCTGAGGTATAAATCACATAAGCCAGCGCATCACCGCTAAGCGTTTGCAGAGCGGGGTTGTGCAGCGGATAATCATCAAGCGTCAGGGCCGCAATATCGATGGCGGTGCCTGCCTGTTCGCTCATCAGGCTCTGGGCCACGGCCAGCCCACTGCCATACCCAATCACTTGCTTCAGGCCTGCATCAACCGCCATATAGCTCAGGCGGCTGGCCGGGTAGTTCGGGTCCAGTGGCACATACGCCCCACCGGCTTTGAGTATCGCCAGTATGCTCACCACCATTTCTACCGAGCGGCTGCTGCATACCCCAATCAGGGTGCCTGGCGTAATGTGCTGCTCACCCAGCAGGTAATGAGCCAGCTGATTGGCCCGCTGATTTAGCTCGGCGTAACTGATGGATTGGTTCTGGAACACCAGCGCCGTTGCCTCAGGCGCAGCCGCGGCTTGCTGTTCAAATAAATGATGAATACAAGCCGTGTCGTCGTAGCCTAAGCTGCGCTGACCCTGCGTCAGTAACCTGGCCACTTCATCTGCCGGCAGTACACTCAGTGAACTCACTGGCTGTGTTTGGGCAGCTTCCGTTAGCTTACTCAGCGCCGTAATCACATACTCTGCGATACGGCTGATCTCTACCTGCTCATCAATTTGTAAGTCCAGGCTGAACACATGGGCTGCGCCATAATCATTCACCGATAAGTTAAACGGGTAGTTGGTGCGCTCCTGTGCGCTCAGACCCTGAATATCGCTGTCTTGTGCTGGCGTATCGGCTTCATCCCGCTCGGTGTGACGATAGTTCAGCATCGCGCTGAATAACGGACCATCTGAGCCCACTGCGCTGTGTTTCTGCGCCTGTGCCAGCGATACCTGCTCATAAGGCAGCAACGCTTTCAATCGTTTGTCCACGTCTTTAATCAAGTCTGTGACCGAAGACCCCTGTAACTCAACCGCCACGGGTAAGGTGTTGATCAACATGCCCAGCAGGCGTTCTACGCCTGCGCCGCCATTCATCCGACCGCTCATCACGGTGCCAAACACCACTTCCTGCTGGTTGCTGCAAGCCCCCAGCACCAGTGCCCAGGCGGCGTGGAAAATCGCTGCCGGACTGACTTCATGCTGTTTTGCATAAGCGCGGATGGACTTGCTCAACGCATCACTCAGAGCCACTTTATGCTCTCGAATAGTATCACCGTTACCCTGAGTATCCTGCAACCCAAAAGGCAGTGTCGGCTCGCTGATATGGCCCAGCGACTCAGAGAAAAACCCTTCTATATCGAGCGTTTCCATGCGCGCCAGGGTATCGCTGATAAACTGGCGGTAAGACGCCGGCGCAGGCAAGCTCTGTGCCTTACCAGCGCTGTAACTGTGTAGTTCATCCTGGATCACCGCCATGGCAACATGGTCGATGATCAGGTGGTGTGCCTGTAATAGTGCATAGTGGGAACCCGTGTCCGGATCCTGACACACCTGCAAGCGTAACAATGGTGCCTGAGCCAGATCCAGCCACTGTGGACCATCGGCCAGCGCGGTGATGGTTTGCTGTGCACTCAGTCCCTCAGCACAGGCAAGCTGTGTCACCGGCAGCGTCACAGAGCGCTGTACCACCTGCAATGCCTGACGCTTACCCTGCCAGAGAATGGCAGTACGCAGCACATCATGACGGGCCAGCAAAAAGTTCAGGCTGTCAGTAAACTGAGCCAGAGCCGCATCACTTTTTAATTCATAAAGATAATTAGTGACATAGGGATCGTTCTCCGGGTCCATACTGTGTACGAACAGCACCCCTTCCTGTAAAGGCGCCAGCGGATAGATATCCTGAATGTTGGCCATGCCTCCGGTGATCTCGGCGGCGATGTCGTTCAGCTCAGCCTGGCTCAGTGCAGCCAGCGGCACCATATCTGGCGTAATGGCGGTGCAACCGGCCGGGATCAGGCTGCGGCTTTCATCTGTGTCGCCTGTAGTGGCACGGCTCAATCCCTGTGCCATTTCCTGTAAGGACTGAGCGGCGAACAGCGCCTGTGCATCCA
>NZ_JACEQV010000054.1:0-6850 GCF_015356275.1 Pseudoalteromonas sp. PPB1
AAATAAAGAAGACAAAACCGACCGTAAATTTATTCACCAGGGCATTGCCGAGCGCAACTTTGAGCGCAAATTCCAGCTGGGCGACCATGTAAAAGTGATTGGTGCTTCGCTTGAAAACGGCCTGTTATTGATTGACCTGGAACGCGAAGTACCGGAAGCGTTAAAGCCAAGAAAAATTGAAATTGGCACCGGTAGGCTTATAGAGGGTTAATACCTTAAGAGTAGTAATTACTCACTCCCTTTTCCTTGTATTACATTGTTGAATTCCCACCAGCGCCCGAAAGGGCGGCTTTTTTGCTTTGCATAAAAGGTTTATTAAATAGCCACGCCCAGTGCCTCAGCCACCCGGGTCGCATGTGGACCTAACCAGCCCAGCATAGGGGAAAAACGCTCAACCAGCTTTTCACTATGGCTGGCAAAGCCTTCAGCCTCTTTGGCTATTTTTGCCGCACGGGCCAGCGACTCCGCCACCTCAGCCTTATCGGGCTGCGCCTTTTCAACTTCCTCTTTCGCCTCCTCCAGCGCATTATTCAGTTTGCGTGGCTTCTGTGTACTAAGCTCGCCCAGCGCTGTGGTTAACTCACCCAGCGCTTGCTGAATATCCACCGCCTGAGGCTCCGGCATGGTGATTTTTGGAGGGGCATAAATCTTGTTATTATCACCTGTGGTTATCACCGCGCCATTGGCATTGCCACCTACCTGTATTGTCCTGTCAGTCATGGGATATTACTCCTGTTCTAATTCATTGAGTTTTTCGATATAAGTAATCAAGCTCAGTGCCTCGGCCACCCGGGTAGCATGTGGACCCAACCAGCCCAGCACAGGGGTAAAACGCTCGACCAATATTTCATTATGATTGGCAAAGTTCTCAGCCTCTTTAGCTATTTTAGCCGCACGGGCCAGCGACTCTGCCGCCTCGGTCTTATCGGGATGCGCCATTTCAATTTCCTCTTTTGCCTCTTCCAGCGCATTATTCAATTTGCGCGGCTGCAATGTACGAAGCTCACCCAGCGCCATGCTTAACTCACTCATCGCCTGCTGAATATCCACCGCCTGAGGCTCAGGCAACACCCCCACTTTAGGTACAAGCATCTTATTACGAGCCATTGAAAGCGCTACACTAACGGTATGATCACCCACCTGTATTGCCTTGTCTGTCATGGGGTATTATTCCTGTTCTAATTCATTGAGCTTTTCGATAATCGGTGCTATCAGTTCACTAACCGGTTCCGTGTCTGCGGTCTCACAATAACTGAGGTAGTTGCCCAAAACCCCTCTCATCCACGTCTGATAAGCGTCAGGCCATTTTATAAAGTAGGGAGACAATAACTGCACGGCCTCAAGCGAGCTGACTAAAGCAGCCTCACACTGACCCAGCTCGCTCTGTCGATTAGCAAGATTATTCAGTGATGTGGCTAACTCGGACAAAAAGGTATCAGGGCAGGCATGAGCCAGCCTCCTCCTTAGTTCAACGGATTCATGCGCGGTGTTCAGGGCATCTTTACGCTGGCCCAGCTCACTTTGCAGGTTAGCAAGATTATTCAATGATGTGGCCAGGTTAGGTAAAAAGGCATCAGGGCGAGTCTGAACCAATGCTCTGTAGTGCTCAACGGCTCTCAGTACAGATTTATGAGCGGCTTCACACTGGCCCAACTCACTTTGTCGGTTAGCAAGATTATTTAGTGAGCCGGCCAAATTGGGTAAAAAGGCTTCGGGCCGGGCCTGAGCGAGTTTTTCCGATAGCTCAACAGCTTCCCATGCAGTGTTCAGGGCATCCTCGAGCTGGCCCAGCTCGCTTTGCAGGTTAGCAAGGTTATTCAGTGACGTGGCCAGGCCAGATAAAAAGGCATCGGGATGGGCTTGCGCAAGCACTCTGTAGTATTCTACAGCTTCCTGTATTGTGGTTAGGGCGGCTTCGCTCTGACCCAGCTCGCTTTGCTGGTTAGAAAGACTATTCAACGAACTAGCCAGACCTGGCAAAAAGGCATTGGAACGAGCTTGCGCAAGCACTCTGTAGTATTCAACAGCTTCCCATGCAGTGGTCAAGGCTGCTTCGCGTTGTCCCATTTCACTTTGCTGGTTAGAAAGACTATTCAACGAACTAGCCAGACCTGGCAAAAAGGCATTAGGACGAGCTTGCTCAAGTAATCTGTAGTATTCAACAGCTTCCCATGCAGTGGTCAAGGCTGCTTCGCGTTGTCCCAATTCACTTTGTTGGTTAGCAAGGCTGTTCAATGAACGAGCCAGACCTGGTAAGAGGATATCGGGCCGAATCTGAGCCCGTGCTCTGTGGTGCTCAACGGCTTCTTGCACTGAGGTCAGAGCGGCTTTGTTCAGGCCCAGCTCGCTTTGCAAATTAGCAAGTTCATGCAGTGAGTCAGCCAGACCTGGCAAAAAGGCATCGGGGTGGGCTTGTACGAGCACTCTGTAATGCACAATGACTTCTTGCATGGTGGTCAGGGCGGCTTCGTGCTGATCCAGCTTGCATTGTTGCTTAGCAAGGTTTTTCATTGATGTAGCCAGGCTAGGCAAAAAAGCTTTGGGACGGGCTTGTGCAAGCACTCTGTAGTATTCAACAACTTCCAATACAGAAGCCAGAGCGGCTTTGTGCTGGCCCTGTGAGCTTTGCAGGTTAGCAAGACTATTCAATGAGCCGGTCAGACTAGGCAAAAAGGCATCGGGCCTTGCCTGAGCCAGTACTCTGTAGTGTTCAACAGATTCCAGCGCAGTAGTCAGGCCAGCTTCTCCCAGGCCCAACTCGCTTTGATACCTCGCGAGATTATTCAGTGACATAGCCAAGTCGGGCAAAAGAGCATCGGAACAAGCTTGCACGAGCACTCTGCAATGTTCAACAGCTTCGAGCCCGGTGTTCAGGGCGGCTTCGCGCTCACCCTGTACACTTTGAAAAGCCGCCAGATTATTCAATGACTTGGCTAGGTCGGGTAAAAAAGCATCGGGCCGCACCTGACACAGTACTCTGTAATGTTCAACGGCTTCAACCCCCGTGGTCAGAGCGGCTTCACCCTGGCCCTGCGCATTTTGAAAGCTCGCAAGATTACACAGTGACGAGGCCAGGTCAGGCAAAAAAGCTCCAGGATGGGCCTGCGCGAGTGCTCTTCGTAGTTCAACGGCTTCCATCCCAGTGATCAGAGCAGCTTCGTACTGGCCTAGCGCATTTTGACGAATAGCAAGACTATTCAGTGATCTAGCCAAACGAACCAAATCAGCTTCATTGGTCTGCTGCTCAGTCTGAGTTTGTTCTTGCTGGTATAGTATGGTAGCCAACTTGCACGCTAATTCGGCCAGCACAATAGAATTGTGCGGCATAGCATCCTCTAGTAAAACTATAAGTGGAAGATTATGCAGATTACCCTCAACCAACTGCTCTGCCCACTGTAACAATTTAGCCTGCTGAGCGCTTGGTTGGCTGACCGGAGAGGCAAAGTCCTGTAACAAGCGAACCAGTGCGGCGGCCGCCTGTTCCTGACCGTATTCAAGGGTACGAGCCAGGATGTCAGGCGCTTTTAAACTTCGCTCCCTGTCACTTTGCAGCAGCTGTATACACATGGCCTCAGCGATCAGGTCTGGCTGAGTGGTTGACAGTCTGACTGTTTCGTCTCCGTCTTCCGCTGGCGGAAACGCCTGCTGCAACGCCAGTAACTCTTTATCCAGGCTCGGAGTGTGCCAGCCCATGGCGATCAGCTCAGCGCTGAGTGTCTGGCGCATATCAGCAATACGGAGCCCGCCACACAGTAAATGAAAACATAGGCAATGGGCCAGCTTAGTGGCATCAGCCCCTTCCCCAAAACACTTGTAAAAGCGGTCGATTTCTCGCTGCGCCAGTTTTTCTGCCGCAGCCAGATAATGTAATGATAAGGCTGCGCGCGGCGACATGTCCCGGCTCAGGATACCCGCCATAACCAGCGCCAGTGGGTTTCCAAACTGCGTGTCAGCCAGGGCGGAATCGAAGTCGGGTTGTTCATTAGCCTCGGGGACTTTACTGACATTTGGATGCGGCACCAGCGCTTGCGCCGCATTCAGTGCAGCACACAATACTGATCTCCTGGCGGTGATATCACTCAGCCCGGTCAGCACATAGGGCTCGTACTGAGTAAACAAGTCGAGTCGCGCCTGGTCGCTGCCTAATGCTGAGCCTGTCAGTGTGTGCCACCAGCCAGCCTCTTTGCTCGCTTCGCGCTCCAGCAGCAAGATACGCACCCGAGTTCCATTTTCCGGCTCATCGAGCTGAGACAGCGCATCCAGCCATTGCGCCAGAGCCTGCGCATTGGCTCCGGCGTAATCAACCACCAGCAACAAAGAGTGAGACCAGTTTGCCTGAGCAAATTTAAAGGCATGCGCCAGTTCAGCCAGGTCGCTGCTACGTACAAAGCCTGCTGCCCAGCCCGAGTGCTGCTCTGCCTGCTCGCACAGCTCAATGGCCAGGCGCGTTTTACCACTCCCAGCGGGAGCCGTGATGGCAAAGACGGAAATATCCGTGTCTTCATTTAACCACTCATTGAGTAACGTAAGTTCACGCTCACGGCCCTGCAAGCTCAAAGCTTTGTTGTGCGCGCTGAGAATATCCAGCACATTAGCTGGAACTTGCCGGCTCCGGCGACGCCGTATAGAGGTATGATGACGCACTAGCGGAATACGGAATTCCACCGCGCCCCCCACCTGATTATGATCGCCTGTAATAATAATGCTCTGATTGGCACTGCCCTGAACCGAAACGCTGCACTCAGCCATATCCATTCTCCCTGGTTAATGCTTATTTTTTATCCTAATTCAGCAGTACAGGTCAGGCAAGGAAGAAGTGTTATCCAGCTCTGTAAGCTCGTGTAACTGGCACACCACAGATTGTGTTCCATACTTGCTCTCGGAAACCACAATCCGGGAGGATAACTATGCTGGACTCAACCCCACAAACCACCAAGCAAGACACCACCTTTGTGCAAAGCTATGGCATACACACAGGCTTTATACCGCGCTCACAACTGGTCAAAAAACACTGGATGCTGGCAGGCGATGACTATGCCAAATTGCAGGGACACTGGCACGATAACGCGCTCACCGCCATTTACGGCAACTATTTTGTGGTGGATAAAATCAACGGCGTTGAGGTCAGCAATGCCCAGGCACAGGCGACCCTTGAGGAATTAAGCCGGGTCACTCTGGCGCAGCAATTTGGTCCTCAGTATAGTAATAACATCAGCTTTTTTGCCTCAGACCGCAGTGTCGGCTGGGAATACCCCGTGCTCACGCCCTCACAGGCCAAAGAAATCAACACTAGTCTGGATGTGATAGCCTACAACAAGGTGCTACGATATGCCTTCGCGTCAGCCTATGCGTATAGCCTGGAACCCGGTGGCTCATTTGCCTACCATGATGACCCTTTGTATCAAAAGTTAATGCTGAAAAACGGCAAGCTGGAGATTATTGATTCATTGCTTAATGTAGATGGCGTATATGCGTTCGCTGTCAAAGTGCCTGCCATTGCCTCTGAAAGCCTGGAAGAAGAGGTCATCATTGCCTACAAGGGCACCAATCCGTTTAACACCGGCGACCTGTACGAAGACTTTAAACTGTTTTTCGCCAACCTGGCCGAAACCGACATCGCCTGGCAACGTACCGCGTATGAGTTTTGTCAGCGCATTTTGGATCAGTATCCACCCAATCAGGGATCTGTTGCCCCCGGCTACCAGATACCCGAAACGACAAACAGCCATAATGTAGTGCTCACCGGTCATAGCCTCGGCGGCTATACCGCAGTCGACTCAGGCGTACGCACTGGCATTCAAACCCGGGTTTTGCCTCGCCCGGTACTAAGATCATCGACACTTATGCCCGCTATTTCGCCAACACCATGCGCCTGCGTAACGTGATCAACTTCCGCACTGACTATGATCCAATTTCCTCTTCGGCATTGCGCCACGATGAAAACGAAGTCGAATTCCCGGCTTTCCCGGATAAAAACCTCTTTGTGAATCATTCGCTTGAAAATATGATCAAAGAACGTCTGATCCCGCTCTACCACAACTGGCAAGATCCAACAGCCCGCCCAAGCCAACTATTTATCACCCCGGACGCCAGCATAGGCGCGGGCCTAAAATTCCGCACAAATGTTTGGGGGCCAAGCCAGGACCGGTGATTAATTATCACCGCAGCGTGGCTTGCGCGAGCCCTGGACGGGCGAGCCGGGCCTCCACTACAGGGACGTACTTTACTCCCAGCTTTAGCGATTAAGTATCACCTTTTGTCAGTGGACGCGAGCCCTGGATGGACGACGAAAGACCGACGATTAAGTATCGTCGTAGGCTCGGCGCCCCCGCTTGAGGAGATGAGCGCATGGACCTACATGGATGTAGGGAAGTAGAACAATGCAGGAGCACATTGTCGAGATGCGCGATGGACGCAACTACAGGGACGTACTTTACTCATAACCCCCTGGCCGACGATTAAGTATCGTCGCAGGCTCGGCGCCCCCGCTTGAAAATAATACCGGGTAGCCTCCATCATCTCGGCTTCACTTCCGTCATCACGGCCTTGAGCCGGGAACCACCGACAGCAAAACGGTGGCTGACCTGAGCAAAGATCCATGGCAAACAACAAAAAATAAAAACCATTAAATATCAAAAAGATAAAAACAACCTCACACTTTTTTCAAAAAACTTGCTTGAAAAGTATTTGCCCCGGCCATAGATAGATTTGTGAGGACGCCGGCAGGGTCCAAAACCAAAGTAAGACTTTGTTTTAAAAGTCTTTATTTAAGTAACGTTAGAGTTAAAAACCCGCTGTTTACTGGTTTATTGCAAAGAGTAAATAGCTTAATTATCGCTTTATGAGGATA
>NZ_JACEQV010000055.1:0-5756 GCF_015356275.1 Pseudoalteromonas sp. PPB1
GCTAATAGCGACCAGTGAGCAGCGGTTGAGCTGAGCTTAAATGATTCGCACAAGTGTGCTATTTGTTCATGCAGTAACACGCTCACCTCCTGAAAATGCATCGTATATATGAATTGAGTGCTGCAGAACAGCGGCCTTGCGAGGATCTTCCGGTGCAGCGTCAGTCTCTGCAGGCTCTGCGTCTGTTTGTTGCTCGGCATCTTTGGCGGCTTTCTTAGCCTTAGCACGGGCAATGGCAGCTGCAACAGCGGCTTTGCGCGGATCGCTGTCTGCCTCGTCGCTTTGTTGTTGCGCTGGTTGATCATCCTGTTGCGCCGCTTTTTTGGCTTTAGCACGAGCTATTGCGGCAGCGACAGCTGCTTTACGCGGGTCGTCGGTTGCTGTTTTCGGTTCAGCTGTATCACTTTGTTGGGCCGCTTTTTTGGCCTTGGCGCGTGCTATTGCGGCAGCAACGGCATCTTTGCGTGATCCTTCTCCACCCGCATGCATTTCAGGTGAAGCCTGGGCGTCTTTTTCTGCTTTATACTGACGCGCTTTTTCTTTTCGCTTAGCGCGCTCCAGCGCGACCTCTGAATTATCTGGTTCCAATGTGCCATCGGCGGCTTTTTTGGCCTTAGCTCGTTCGATGGCGGCCTGCACTGCCGACTGACTGTCTTTTTTCTGTTTAACGCGTTCCATTGCTGCACTGACTTTGTCTTGTTGCTCGGTATTTCGAGGGGTGCTGCGTGCTGGCCGTTTGTGACGATTTTGGCGTTCTTCCTGATCGCGTTCCAGTCGCTCTTTACGTGCTTCAAAGCGTTCTTTAGCCCGTTCAGCTTTAACTTTTTCGAGCTTCTGTTCACGGATCTCGGCTTTGGCAACCCGATAATATTGTACCAGTGGAATTTCACTTGGACAGACATAGGCACAGGCGCCACATTCAATGCAGTCAAACAGGTTGTGCTCTTCGAGTTTGTCGTACTCTTTACCTTTGGCAAACCACTGCAGCTGTTGTGGCAGCAGCGTTTGTGGACAAGCGTCAGCACAAGCACTACAGCGAATACAAGCTTGCTCGGGGCCTGCAACGGCAAGCTCCTGATTATCCGGGGCCAGAATACAGTTGGTGGTTTTTACCACTGGGATCCGTACCGTTGGTAAAGTAAAGCCCATCATAGGCCCACCCATGATGACGCGTTGCTCAGTTACGGGTTCAAAGCCTTGACAAGTAAGTAAGTGCTTAATCTCAGTGCCCAGCAAGGCCCAGACATTTTGCGGAGTCTGGATGGTGTTGCCAGTCACGGTCACAACACGCTCAATCAGAGGTTTTCCTTTAGACACGGCTTCGCTGACAGCAAACAAAGTGCCGACATTCTGCACCAGAACACCGACATCAGCTGGGATCCCGCCACTGGGGACCTCCTTCGAGGTAAGTACTTGTATTAACTGCTTTTCACCACCTGAAGGATATTTAACAGGCAGACTACGGATGAGAATCTTACTGTTGTGTGCTGCGGCAGCTGTCATTGCCTCGATGGCTTCGGGTTTATTAGTTTCGATACCGACCAAAACATATTCTGGATTAAGCAGATGCTGCATAATCTCGATACCCTGCACAATTTGCTCGGCATGTTCGCGCATCAACAGATCATCGGCGGTGATATACGGCTCACATTCCACGCCATTGACCACTAAAAACTCGATGGGTTTATGCTTGGCGCTGTCGGCTTTTACATAGGTTGGGAAACCTGCACCACCCATTCCGGCAATACCGGCATGGTGAATAATGTCGATTAAGGTCTGATTGTCTAACTGCGTATAGTCTGCCACCGGGTTAAGCTCACACCAGCAGTCCTCGCCATCTGGGGTGAGGACGATACTTAGCTCTGGTAGCGCAGAAGGGTGCGCTGAAGGCATTGGTTTAATATCACTGATCACACCGGACGTCGGGGCATGCACCGGTAATGACCAGTTTGCACCCGGGCGGGTTAATGCCTGGCCTTTAAGTACGGTATCTCCTTTATTGACCAGTAACTGGCCATTGGCACCTATGTGTTGTTTCAGAGGTAGCACCAGATAGTCGGGCAGGGGAATACGACCAATACTCGCCTGATTTGACACAGATTTTTGCTCCGGCGGATGAATGCCACCGGGAAATTGCCACAATTTACCGTGTTCAATTTGTTCAAGTAAAGTTTCCACTTAAACCTCTTAGTCGATTTGCTTTACAGGAATAGCATCAATTTGCCATTTCCAGGTTTGTACGGTTTGTGCCACCGGGATCATATCAATACAATCGACAGGGCAGGGGTCAACACACAGGTCGCAGCCAGTACACTCATCGGCAATGACGGTGTGCATCTGGCGGGTTGCGCCAACAATGGCATCAACTGGGCAGGCCTGGATACACTTAGTGCAGCCAATGCATTCATCTTCGCGAATATAGGCGACCTTTTTAATGGGTTCGGCTTCTTCACCACCTGCAAGCGGTTTAGCTTCAACGCCCATTAAATCAGCGAGCTTTTTAACCGTTGCTTCACCGCCTGGCGGGCACTTATTGACATCATCGCCATTCGCAATAGCTTCTGCATAAGGGCGACAACCCGGATAGCCACATTGACCACATTGTGTTTGTGGCAAGATGGCATCAACCTGATCAACAATGGGGTTGCTTTCAACTCGATATTTTACGGCTGCGTAGCCGAGGATAAGGCCAAATACCAGCGCCAGAGCACCGATGGCGATAAGTGCGTAAAAAAACAGTGTCATCTCAGAACTTCACCAATCCAGAAAAACCCATAAAGGCCAGTGACATCAGTCCGGCTGTGATCATCGCGATGGATGCGCCCTTAAACGGCGTAGGCACATCTGCTACAGCGAGACGTTCTCGCAATGCGGCAAATAAAACCAGCACTAATGAAAAGCCTACAGCAGCACCAAAGCCATACACCGCCGAACCGATAAAAGTGTGGTCATTTTTGATGTTAAGTAGTGCGACCCCTAACACCGCACAGTTGGTGGTGATCAGAGGTAAAAATATACCGAGTAGCCGATATAAGGTTGGGCTGGTCTTGCGTACGACCATCTCTGTGAATTGCACAACCACAGCAATCACCAAAATAAAGCTCATCGTGCGCAGAAAAGTGAGATCCAGGGGAAGCAAAATGTACTGATTAACTAAATAACTGGTGACGGATGCCAATGTCAGTACAAAGGTGGTCGCAAGTGACATGCCGATGGCTGTTTCAAGTTTGCCCGACACACCCATAAATGGGCACAAACCGAGGAATTGCACCAATACAAAGTTATTTACCAACACTGTGCCAATAAGCAACAGAATATACTCTGTCATGCTTGCCCCTTAGTGTGAATGAATTTACAGAGAACCAGAATAGACTGAGAATTCTAACAATTTCGGGCCGGAGATCACAGTATTTAGCCAGGTGTTAAGGGGGAAAGTTTGTTAAAAATGGCTATTAAAGTTGACAATAGGGCAATAGGCTTGCCCTATTGTCATCAGAGTATTAAATTTCTTTTGGCTTTTCGATGTAGTAACCCTGAACGCCATCCAGGCATAAGGTCTCAACGATGTGCTTTTCTTCCTGACTTTCGACCCCTTCTGCAAACACACTGACACCAATTCGGTGGGCAAGGTCGACCATCAGACGCATGAAGTATTGGTTGTTTTTATCTTCTTCAAGGCCACGAGTGTAGCTTGCATCCATCTTGATAAAGTCTGGTTTCAGATCGCGGAAGAACTTAAAGGAGGTGAGTCCAACACCGAAACGCTCAACTGTAATACGGGCGCCAACCCGGTGTACCATATCAATAAAGCGCTTACTGGCTTTTATGTTTTGTTGCAAACCGAATTCACTGACTTCAAAGATGAGTTTCGACGCCAGATTAGCCTCTTTTAGCAGACGGCGTTCAAGCCAGATAACAAACTGATCACTGTGGGCGCTGGACGCTGTGACATTAATACCAAAGAACTTTTCATTGAAATTACGGGATTTAATCATCTCGATTGAGGTATCAATGATAAGCTGATCAATCTCTACTGCCATTTCCAATTTTTCGGCCATTGCCAGGAAAGAAGCCGTTGGCAGCATTTGTCCGTCTTCGGTTTTAAATCGGGCCTGAATTTCAGCATAGGCTTTAACATTTTTTCCGATCGGCATGATGTTTTGCATCATCAGCATAACCCGACGGCTTTCAATGACTTCACGGATAACACGTCGCCAGTTCTGGTTACCAAATCCGGCGCCGACATTATTAACCAGGTCTGTTTCTCGTTGCAGGTGCCAGGCATTGGCTTGCTTGCTCTGTGCCATACTCATGGCGTTATCCACAACAGATAGCAACTCGCCTAATGGCTTACCTGATTCGTAAGGCACAATACCTGTGTTGGCAACCGAACTTAGCTCTTGGTTTTGCTGATATTGAGTGAATCTGGCTTGCAGGGTTTCACCAAATCGTTCTGCTTCTTTTGACGGAATATTCGGTAAGATAACGGCAAAGTCGGAGCTGTTGAGACGGAACACCTGACTGCCCGTATAAGTACCACTAACGTGCTTAACGATGTCAGCAATCCCTTTGATATATAGATCGCCTTTTTGATACCCCCGGGTCTGGTTAATCATTTGCAATTCGCTACAACGAACCATGGCAAGTGAACCAAAGCTTTTATCAGTGGCAGACTCAATCTGGTGTTCGTAATATTCAACAAACATATTACGGTTGCCAAGACCGGTCACCACATCTTTATAAGCTTCTTGCTTTATTGACTGAGCAGCCGACTTAATGTCTTCCTGTTTGCTTTTAAGAAAGTGGGCAAGTCGGTTGAATGAGGGGGCCAGCTCAGCGCCCAGATCAGCCACTTTATTGGTATTGAAATCCTGATCTATGCTTTCAGACACTTGGTTTTGTGTGATGTAGATATCCACTGCATCGGCAACCGTCATGCTAACATTGCGATTTAGCTTGCGATAAATGGTCTTCATATAAAAGATAGGGAAAAAGGCCATCAGTGCTGAGATGATGATCATAAAAATCAATGCTTGCTGTAGCAGTTCAGCTTGACTCTCTACGTTGATCAAAAACTCTATTTTTATGTCTTTACTCTTATTGACTGCAAATTGCGGCCGGATGGAGTTCATCGTATCTGCGATGATACCCGCCAATACAGGCATTTCATCTTGAGTATTGATGTTCAAAACGGTTTGCCCGGCAAAGTCGCGGACAATAAAAGAAGAAAATACGTTGCCACTACCCAAAGATAAGCGTATGTGCTCAGGCGTGACATCCGCCATGGTTTTTTCCTGGATGTAATTACTCACCATGCTCTGTGCATTTTGCTGGGCTCTGCTGACGGCATTATCAAAGCTGCTTGCGATCAAGAAGCTACCAAGCGCAGAAAAAACAATCCAGGAAATGAGCTGGAGAAATATGAGTTTTTTAAAACCTGCCATTGTTATTCATCTACCTGAAATTGGGATTAAATTCCATTCGTCGACTGACTTGCATCAGCAGCTTTTTGAGGAGTGAAATAGCCGCCTAGAATGCCTGTAGGGTAGAGCATTCATTGGAAAAAGTCTAATATATTCGAACAATTGCCAAAAGATATACAAGGAAATAAAAGGTGAAAAAAGAAAATGTAGGAGTGAAGTAGGTTGGCTCCCCCTCCCCGACTCGAACGGGGGACCTGCGGATTAACAGTCCGTCGCTCTAACCAACTGAGCTAAGGGGGAACAAATATGAATTTACTCTAAATGGCTCCCCCT
>NZ_JACEQV010000056.1:0-5537 GCF_015356275.1 Pseudoalteromonas sp. PPB1
GTTACGTAGCGCCGCAAACAGACACAGAGCAGGCGGTATGTGAGATTTGGGCGCAGCTGCTCAATGTAGAAGCCAGCCAGATAAGCACACAGGCAGACTTTTTCGAGCTGGGCGGACATTCACTGCTGGTCGTTAAGCTGGCCGCTGCACTGCGCGCCGAGCTGGCGGTTGAGCTGCCAGTGAAAACGCTGTTTAACGTAACCACGCTTGCTGAGCAGGCCAAAGCCGTTGAAGCCCACCAGGGACAGGCGATACGTGCAGAGATCACTGCCCAGCCAAGAGCTATGCTGACAGACCCGCAATTGGGTCAGCACAGTCTCCAGCCACTGTCTTTTGCTCAGCAGCGCTTATGGTTTATCGATCAGCTCAACCAGGGCTCGGCGCAATACAATATGCCGGCGGCCTTTCATGTTCAGGGCGAACTGAATCTGACTGTGGTTGAGGCTGTGTTGCAGACCATCGTTGACCGTCATGAAGTACTCAGAACCGTGTATCGCGATGATGCTCAGGTGATCCGCCAGCAGGCATCTTTTGAGCTCAGTTATGAGGATGTCCGCATGCTGAGTGAGACGGCGCAGCAACAGGCGATTGCCGGGGCGATGACGCAACAGCTGAGTCAGCCGTTTGACCTCAGCTGTGAGGTGATGATGCGTGCAGGCTATATTCAGACCTCACAAAGCAGCGGAGTGCTGTTGTTCAACATGCATCATATTGCCTCCGATGGCTGGTCAATGCAGGTACTGATCAAAGAATTTGTTGCACTCTACCTTGCCTACAGTCAGGGACAGGAGAATCCGCTGGCACCTCTGACTATTCAGTACGCAGATTACGCGCAGTGGCAACGCACCTATTTAGAAGATGGCGTGCTAGACGAGCAGCTGGGTTACTGGCAAAAGCAACTGGCACAATTGCCGGCAGTACACAGTCTGCCTCTGGACTTCCCTCGTCCGGACGTCAAGCAGCATCAGGGTGGCCAGGTTAAAAGTACACTCAATACTGAGGTCGCTCAGGGGCTGGCGGCGCTGGCAAAAGCGCAGGGGCTGACACCATTTATGTTACTCCATAGTGCGCTATCACTGCTGCTATCCAGACACAGTAATGCCCAAGACATTGTGATTGGCACGCCGGTAGCAAACCGTATGCAAGCAGAGCTTGCTCCTCTGATTGGCTTTTTTGTCAACACGCTGGTGCTGAATGTAAACACTGCACAGGCCACTTTGGCTGATTATCTGGCGCACGTTAAAGCAGTTCATTTGGATGCCCAGTCAAATCAGGATGTGCCATTTGAGCAGCTGGTAGAGCAGCTCAATGTGCCACGTAGCAGTGCTTATACCCCACTGTTTCAGGTGATGCTGACAACCACCACGGATTATGGGGTCACCGATCAGTCGATAGACAACAACTGGTCGCTAGGCGATGCACAGTTGAGTCCCCTGGCTGATGACGCCGTGATTGCCAAGTTTGATCTCGATATAGATATGGCGCTGAGTGATACCGGAGTGGATATCTGCTGGACCTATGACAAGGCGCTGTTCAGCCAAGAGCGGATTGAAACCCTGAGTCGTCATCTTTGCACATTGCTGACAACGTTTGCCCAACAGACGACTGAGACATTACTCGCACAGGCACCAGGCGCACTCACCGTGCTGTCAGGGGCAGAACAACACGAGTTGCTGGTGACCTTTAATCAGCAGGTAGAAAGTTTTGATGCGACACAGTGCATACATACATTATTTGAACAGCAAGCCCAGGCCACGCCAGACGCCACTGCATTGGTCTTTAACGAGCAACACATTAGCTATGGTGCGCTGAACCAGCGCGCTAATCAACTGGCGCACTACCTGCTGAACGAGCATCAGCTGACACCAGAAACTTTAGTGGGTGTGTGTAGTAGCCGCTCTGTGGAGATGGTGGTGAGCATTCTGGCGATACTGAAAGCCGGGGGTGCCTACGTACCGCTCGACCCAAGCTATCCGAACAGTCGTCTGAGTCATATGGCATCAGATGCGAAGTTGCAACACATTCTTAGCTACGACACTGGCCTGAGCGTGGCTGCTGGACTGATGACTGAGCTTGGCGGCACAGCCATAGATATTGCGTCGCTTGACCTCAATGGATATCCGCAGGACAACCCTGCTCAGGTAGAAGTGTCCGGTAACAACCTGGCCTATGTCATATATACCTCAGGTTCTACCGGAAAACCTAAAGGGGTTGCAGTAGAGCATAGCTCGCTGGTCAATTATCAATGCCACTGTCGCACGCAATATGAGCTGACCGCTGAAGATGTGATGTTGCAGTTCTCAACCATGAGCTTCGATATTTTTGTTGAAGAGTTGTTTGGGGCCTTGTGCCAGGGGGCTTCTCTGGTACTGCGTAATGAAGAGTGCCTTGGCAGCGCAGCGGCGTTCAACGCATTTTGTAGCACGCATCAAGTTACAGTAATGAGCCTGCCAACCGCGTTCTGGAAGCAAATGACCGATATGGAGGGGGCATTTGCCATTGCAACACTGCGTGCGGTGATCATCGGTGGTGAAGCCATGGGGCAAACCCACATGGAGCGCTTCTTTAGCGCAGCACCTACAGTGACTTTGTTCAACAGTTATGGACCGACAGAAGCAACGATAACGGCGACCACATCACGTTTGCATGCGGCGTCGGGCGCTGAGCTTGTCACCATAGGCAAGGCTAATGTCAATAACACTTTGCTAGTACTCAATGACGACGGCGGATTAGTGCCTAAGGGCTGTGAAGGCGAGTTGTACATTGGTGGACCAGGTGTGGCGCGAGGTTATCTGAACCAACCTCAGCTCAGTGCCGAGCGGTTTATCAGCAACCCTTATGCTGATCAGTGTTTGGCGATAGAGGCACCACGCTTGTATCGCACCGGCGACCTGGTGCGTTACACCGACCAGGGGGAGCTGATCTTCATTGGTCGTAACGACGACCAAGTCAAGCTACGAGGATTTCGTGTGGAACTGGGTGAGCTGAGCGGGATTTTAGCCCAGCAGCCTCAGGTTCAGGATGCCGCTGTAACTGTCTTTAAGGTTGATACAGAGCAGCACCTGGCCGCTTACCTTAAGTTGCATGCGAGCGATTCAGAAGCCGAACCACAAGACACCTTGCAGGCGATACGCAATCAGCTGGCAGAGCAACTGCCACAGTATATGCAGCCAGGCAGCCTGAACATTGTCGATGAACTGCCGCTGACAGTGAACGGCAAGCTAGATGTGGCTGCTTTGCCTGAGCCCAAACTCAATATGCAACAAAGCGAATACTGTGCGCCAACGACTGAGCTGGAGCATCAACTGGTTGCAATCTGGGCGCAGTTACTGTCCCGCGAAACGCAGGACATCGGGGTCACAACCAGCTTCTTTAATCTCGGCGGCCATTCGCTGCTGATCTTAAAAGCCGTCTCTCAGATCCAGACACAATTTGAAGTATCTCTGACTGTACAAACCATTTTTGAAAACGACACGGTAGCCACACTGGCTGCCCAAATCGAGCGCCAACGCAATCAACAAGCATTAAAACAACAAATTAACGATGCCAGCGCAGACCAAATTGAAAGGGTAGAATTCTAATGAACACACAAGCAATTATCGATCAATTAACTAACAACCAAATCCTACTTTCTGTTAATGGCGACCGTCTCGCTGTGGAGGCCAAAAAGGGCGCATTGACCGCTGAGCTGGCTAGCTTGATCCGTGACAATAAGCCGGCATTGATGGAGTATTTGTCACAGCAGCAAGCGCCCCTCGCGATTGCGAACCCGATTCAGCCTGTGGTGCGTGAAGCCGGGAAAAGCTACCCTTTGTCTTCTGCACAAAAACGTTTCTGGTTTATTGACCAGCTGCGCGGTGGTTCCAGTGATTACCATATGCCGCTGGCATTCACCCTGACCGATGCGGTGTCCATGACACACCTGGAGAGCGCGCTGAATCATGTGTTGAAAAAGCATGAAATCTTGCGCAGTCGTTATGTGTTGGCCGCCGATGGTGCCACTGAGCAGCAACTGAGCGACGAGTCGATCAGCATTCGCTATCATGACAGTACCAGCTGCGATGAACAGACGTTTAAAGCTGACATCCAGGCCTGCATTGCGGCCCCCTTTGCGCTGGATAGCGACCTGATGATCCGTGTTGATCACTTCCGCACCCCTGACGCACTGCACGCAGATGCCTTGCTCATTATCAATATTCACCATATTGCTTGTGACGCCTGGTCTTTAGATATTCTGAAACAAGATTTGATGACCGCGTATATGCAGTTGCAAGGGGGCATGCAGCCTCAGGCCGAGTTGCCTCTGCAGTACCTGGATTACGCCAGCTGGCAACAGGACTGGCTGAACGGTGAGCAATGCACACAACAAACCGATTACTGGCGCAATAAACTGGCGGGTATGGCGCAATTACATAGTCTGCCGCTGGATCATGCACGGCAGGCAGATAAAGCCAACTTTGGTAAGTTATACAGTGAAGCGCTGCCTGCTGAGCTGGTGCCCGTGTTGCACCGCATTGCCAGGGAATACAAGTTAACGCCCTTTATGCTGCTACACAGCGCGCTGGCACTGACGCTCTCTCAGTATGGCCAGTATCAGGATGTGGTAATGGGTACCACGATCTCTAATCGTGACAGCGAACAATTACATCCTATGATAGGGTGCTTCCTGAATCGACTGGTACTGCGTTTGGATACCGACAGAGCACAGTCGCTGTCTGATTATCTAAAGCAGGTTGCGCGCACGCATATAGAGGCGCAGAACAATCAGTTACTGCCGTTTGATAATCTGGTTGAAGCGCTGGATATCACCCGAGCAGCTAACTACAGCCCGTTGTTCCAGATCCAGTTTACACTGGGTTCTGAGCTGGGTGAGCTCTCAAGCCAGGATGCCGCTTTGCTTAGCAACGCCGGATTTGCAGGCTTTGAGCTGAGTAAAGAGACCGTCGTGGTGCGTGGTGACCTGGATATTCATGCTCGTGTATCTGAGCAAAACATGGTCATTGACTGGTCCTATGACAACGAATTATTCGATACCCAAACTATTGCCACACTGAGCAGTTTGTTTCAGCAGATCTGCCGTAATCTGACCCAGGCATATCAGCAACAAACCATCACGACAGCCAGTGTTGCCGATGTGATGTTTAATCAGCCTCAGACTTTGTATACCCAGGCGGGTGAGTGTCGTCTGGATGATGCCACAGGCCTGATTGAGCGATTTGAGCAGCAGGCTGCGCTGACACCGGATGCGATTGCCGTGCACAGTGACACCGAACAACTTAGCTATGCGCAGCTTAATGCGCAGGCGGCTAAACTGGCTGACTGTTTGCAGGAGCAGGGCGTTGAGCCCGGCGATCTGGTGGGCGTTTGTATGCCACGCAGTGCCTGCCTGATGGTGAGCTTACTGGGCGTACTCAAAGCCGGGGCAGCTTATATTCCGTTTGAACCCAGCAACACCAAAGCCCGCAACCAGCAGATTATCGCTGATGCCGCTCTGGAGTGGGTGATTGTCAGTGACGCACTGGCCGCCCGCGTTCCGG
>NZ_JACEQV010000057.1:0-4859 GCF_015356275.1 Pseudoalteromonas sp. PPB1
CAAATCAGCCGTCAGGCCCAGCTAACACCGGATGCTATCGCCATTGATATGCCTGGCGGTCGCACGCTGAGCTATGCCCAGCTGGACGCCGGTGCTAATCGCATCGCCGCGTACTTGCAGCAGCACTATTCACTCAGCGCCGACAGCATGGTGGGCGTCAGCACTGTGCGACATGCCGAGATGGTGATGGCCATACTGGCCATCCTGAAAACCGGTGCCGCCTATTTGCCGCTCGACCCGGGCTATCCCAGTGCCCGACTGGCACAGATCATTGATGACGCTAAACCGGTCGTGACCCTCACCGATAACCCGGCCATCCTGCAAAGCCTGGCCACCGACACGCTGAGTCTGGCGACGCTGAATGATGCCGCTGTCTCCACTCCTTACCAACCGGTGGCACATCAGGGCGATAATCTGGCCTACGCCATTTATACCTCAGGGTCGACCGGTAAACCTAAGGGCGTGGCGATCAGCCACCGTAACATCAATGCACTGCTGAGCTGGGCTGACACGGTCTACAGCCGCGAGGATTATGCCCGGGTGCTGTGCAGCACCTCCATCAACTTTGACCTGTCGGCGTTTGAATTGTTTTTCACCCTCACTCGCGGCGGCACCTGTGTACTGGTCGACAATGCCCTGAGCCTGCTGACGCAGCCGGTTGAGGTCTCCCTGATCAATACGGTACCGTCGGCCATTAAAGCTCTGCTGGAGCAAACAGGTATTCCGGCTGGTGTGCGGGTCGTGAACCTGGCTGGTGAGCCGTTGGGTCGCGACGTGGTTAATCAGTTATTGCGCGACGGACACTGCGAGCGGGTCTATAACCTTTATGGCCCGTCTGAAGACACCACCTATTCAACCTGTGCCTGCTTCACTCAGGAAATCGACCATGCGCCGGGGATCGGCCAGGTGATCAGCAACACCCAGGCGTTTATTCTGAATGACCAGCTGGCGCTGCTGCCGTATGGCGCAACCGGTGAATTGTACCTGGGTGGTGACGGGCTGGCACGAGGCTACCTGAATCAGCCTGAGCTGAGTGCTGAGCGCTTTATTGATAACCCTTTTTATGACCCTGAGGTGGCAGGCAGTTCAACACGCTTGTACCGCACCGGCGACTTAGTGCGCTATCAGAGCGATGGCACGCTGGCATTTGTGGGCCGGGCAGACGATCAGGTTAAAATTCGCGGCTTCCGGGTGGAGCTGGGCGAAATAAGCGAGCAGCTGAGCCGTCAGGCGGCCATCGACAGTGCCGTAGTACTGGCGAAAAGCGGTGCCAACGGCACCTACCTGGTGGCCTATGTTCAGCCAACAGAGGCGCTGGATGAGGCAACCCATTCTGACTTTATCAGTGCGGCACTGAGCGAGCTGGCAGGGTGTTTACCCGATTACATGGTGCCTAAGCTGGGCCGGGTGATCCCACACTGGCCACTGACCGCCAACGGTAAAATTAATAAAAAGGCGCTGCCAGAGGTGGACCCGGGTACACAGCAGGACCACTACGTTGCCCCGCAAACTGACCTCGAGCAGGCGGTATGTGAGATCTGGGCTGAATTACTGCACCTTGATGCCACGCAGATCAGCACCACAGCGAGCTTCTTTGCATTGGGCGGACATTCCCTGTTATCGGTTAAGCTGGCCGCCGCACTGCGCGCACAGCTGGCAGTGGAACTGCCACTGAGTACGTTATTCAATGCCACCACCGTGGCTGAGCAGGCCAAAGCCGTTGCCGCAGTACAGGGGCAGGCATTGCGCGAGGACATTAAAGCCCTGCCCAGAGTGATGCAGGATGACCCTCAGCTGGGTCAGCATCGTGTTGCCCCGTTGTCTTATGCTCAGCAGCGGTTATGGTTTATCGACCAGCTGGAGCAGGGTACACCACAATACAATATGCCGGCGGCCTTTGCGGTTGACGGCGAGCTGGACCTGACGGTGGTTGAGGCCGTCCTGCAAACCATCATTGCCCGTCATGAGGTGCTCAGAACTGTGTATCGCGATGACGTGCAGGTGATCCGCCAGGACGCCGGCTTCACCCTGAGCTATGAGGATGTGCGGGCGCTGAGCGAGACGGCGCAGCAACAGGCAATTGCCGGGGCGATGGCGCAACAGCTGAGCCAGCCGTTTGACCTGACCCGCGAGGTGATGGTGCGTGCAGGCTATATTCAGACCACTGAGCGCAGTGGCGTGCTGCTGTTCAATATGCACCACATTGCCTCCGACGGCTGGTCGATGCAGGTGCTGATCAACGAATTTACAACACTCTATCAGGCATACAGCCAGGGCGAGGACAACCCGCTGGCCCCGCTGAGCATTCAGTATGCAGACTACGCGCAGTGGCAGCACACCCATTTAAATCACGAGGTGCTGGACACTCAACTGGGTTACTGGCAGCAGCAACTGGCTGACTTGCCGTCGGTGCACAGTCTGCCGTTAGACTACCCGCGTCCGGCACTCAAGCAGCATCAGGGTGGCCAGGTGAAAAGTACCCTCAGTGCACAAGTGGCGCAGGGGCTGAGTAAACTGGCCAGTGCACAGGGGCTGACGCCTTTCATGTTACTGCACGGGGCCTTGTCGCTGTTGCTGTCCAGACACAGTAATGCCCGGGACATCGTCATCGGGACACCGGTGGCTAACCGTATGCAGGCCGAGCTGGCACCGCTGATTGGTTTTTTTGTTAACACCCTGGTGCTGAACGTCAACACCGACCAGCCGAGCCTGGCAGATTATCTGGCCCATGTGAAAGCCGTCCATTTAGGTGCTCAGTCACATCAGGATGTGCCGTTCGAGCAGCTGGTTGAACAGCTGAATGTGCCCCGCAGCAGTGCTTATACGCCACTGTTTCAGGTGATGCTGACAACCCGTACCGACTATGCGGTAACGGAGCAGGCTACCAGTCAGGGCTGGTCTTTAGGCGAGGCGCAGCTGAGCCCGCTGGCAGAGGATGCGGTGATTGCCAAGTTTGACCTGGACATCGACCTGACACTGAGCGATGTCGGGGTAGAGATGTGCTGGACCTACGACAAGGCGTTGTTCAGCGCAGCCCGGATTGAGACGCTGAGCCGTCATCTGGGTACCTTACTGACAACCCTGGCAGAGCAGGCTCCGGCCACTTTGCTGGCACACTCTCCGGATACCCTTGCGATGTTGTCGGCAGCCGAGCAACACACGCTGCTGTCAACACTGAACGACAACACACTGAGCTATGACACCACGCAGAGCATTCATGGTTTATTTGAACAACAGGTGCAGCGTACGCCACAGGCAACGGCACTGATTTTTAACGGGCAGCACATCAGCTATGAGGTGCTGAACCAGCGCGCCAATCAGCTGGCGCATTATCTGCTGAGCGAACATCAGGTGACACCGGAAACGCCGCTGGGCGTGTGTAGCAGCCGCTCGATTGAGATGGTGGTGAGTATCCTGGCAATATTAAAAGCCGGTGGGGCGTATGTGCCGCTGGACCCGAGTTATCCGGCCAGCCGGTTAGGCTACATAGCCAAAGATGCGGGGCTGACACACATTCTGGCATATGACGCAGGTCTGCCGGTTGCACAGGCGCTGATGGCAGAGCAGGGCGGCAGTGCCGTGGATATTGCGACGCTGACACTGAGCGCTTATGCGCAACACAACCCGGCGTTGACGGCCCTTGGCGGGGATAAGCTGGCCTATGCCATTTACACCTCAGGGTCGACCGGTCAGCCTAAGGGCGTGGCCATCAGTCACCGCAATGTCAATGCACTGCTGAGCTGGGCCGACACCGAATACAGCCGTGAAGATTATGCGCGGATGTTATGCAGCACCTCAATCAACTTTGACCTGTCGGCCTTTGAACTGTTTTTACCTCTGACCTGTGGTGGCAGCTGTGTGCTGGTCGACAGTGCCCTGAGTCTGCTGACGACGCCGGTGGAGGTCACATTAATTAATACGGTGCCTTCGGCGATTAAAGCCCTGCTGGAGCAGGGAGGCATTCCGGCGGGTGTACGGGTGGTGAACCTGGCAGGTGAGCCGCTGGGCCGCGACGTGGTGAATCAGTTACTCGCCGGTGAGCACTGTGAGCGGGTGTATAACCTCTACGGTCCGTCAGAAGACACCACTTATTCAACCTGTGCGCGCTTTACTCAGCCCCTGGACGAGGCGCCGAGTATCGGACGGGTGATTAACAACAGTCAGGCGTTCATCCTCAATGATAAGCTGGCGCTGCTGCCGTATGGCACCACCGGGGAGCTATACCTGGGTGGTGACGGGCTGGCGCGGGGTTATCTGAATCAGCCACAACTGAGTGCCGAGCGCTTCATCGATAATCCATTTTATGATGCCAATGTGGCAGGCAGCTCAAAGCGCCTGTACCGCACCGGCGACTTAGTGCGCTATCAGGCGGATGGCAACTTAGCCTTTGTGGGACGCGCAGACGATCAGGTGAAGATCCGGGGCTTCCGGGTGGAGCTGGGTGAGATAAGCGAACAGCTGAGTCGTCAGGCGGCCATCGACAGCGCGGTGGTGCTGGCGAAAAGCGGAGCCAATGGCTTGTATCTGGTGGCCTATATTCATCCGACTCAGACACTGGACGAGGTTGAGCACACCGACTTCATCACGGCTGCACTGACAAGCCTGGCAGCGTGTTTACCGGAATACATGGTACCAAGGCTGGGCAAGGTGGTCCCTGAGTGGCCGCTGACAGCCAGTGGCAAGATCAACAAAAAGGCGCTGCCGGAGGTGGATGCCACCGCACTGCAGGGCCGTTACGTAGCGCCGCAAACAGACACAGAGCAGGCGGTATGTGAGATTTGGGCGCAGCTGCTCAATGTAGAAGCCAGCCAGATAAGCACACAGGCAGACTTTTTCGAGCTGGGCGGACATTCACTGCT
>NZ_JACEQV010000058.1:0-3623 GCF_015356275.1 Pseudoalteromonas sp. PPB1
AGCACACTGAAGCGATGATCAAAGTGAAAGTGCTCAATAGAATGGCTGGGCTAGGTATGCCTAAATATCAAGGAAACAGCTGAAATCGCAGTGTTGCCTAAGCTATCTGGATTTGATCAACAAGGCCTCTCGCTAATACCTGGCCTCGTTTCCTACAGACAGCTATAGACTTGAAGATAAGGGTTTTAGGTGGTAGGTTACTGTTCTTATTAAGAATAAACTGTTTTAGCAGTGGGCTGTAAAGGCCTTGGAAACAGGCTTAAACCGGCATTCTCACTAATACACTGTTATAAGCCTAGGAGAGTTTGGCATATGAATCGACTTTCGGTGACACTAGTTGCATTACTATTAGTTGGCTGTGAGTGCGATTCAATCTGTGAAGCAAATAGAGCTACTATTGCATTTTTAGATAAAAACCCTTCTAGTGATCAAATTATTGATTATTTGAATGAGTATAAAGGTGAGGCTCCGGGGGCTGCTACCTATGGGGCAATCGTAAATTGGGGCTTGAAAAATTCTACTAAATTTATTGACACTCTTAATCACCCTAAAATCACAAATAGAAATTTAGATTTAATAGTCTATAAAATTGCAGACTACGGAAACCACGAAGAGTGGTGCAAAATATATAGTGATTTGACAGTGCGCAAGAATGACAAATATATTCGCTCACGGTTGCTTGGCTGTAATTACGGCTTATGACAAGTTACTCAAAAGGACGCAAAATGCTTGGCTTGTGCTCCTTCGTCGCCAATTTTAGCCAAGCATTTATGCGCCCATTAGTAAGGTGTTAAGTGCTGATCAAAGATATGAGAGAACCTCACGAAATACTAGATGAAGTAAAGGATGAAGAGAGCTTTCTGCTTTTCGTAAAATCACTAATTGCAGATCGCGAACCTCATGAAGGAAAATCAAAAGATGAAGTTAGCTTCACTGAAGATTGGGCTAATAATTCTATCAGCGGGTTCTTAGAAGCGGCTGTAGCTTGGGTGGAAGATTCCGATTTTGGAATCCATCAAGATTCAGAACTAAGGACAAATAAATGGAAACAGTTTGCAGTATTCTTATATTGTGGGAAAATTTATGAGTAAATGAAACTAACAAAATATTAGATAGGGGCAAAGCTCAGTTAGCGTTTCGCTAATTTTAGCCAATAAAATTCAGTTCATTAACAAGGGCGTTATAAAATCTAGGTAAGTCGATTATATGGAAGAAGAACCAAAAGAATTAGATCCAATAGAAGAAATTAAGATTGTTCAGGATATAATTATTACTCAAGAGCAATTTTGTTTTAAAGTTTTTAGTTGGGCTGCCGGTTTCATTACAGCTCTAACATTAGGTCTATTCCACAATTCGGTTAGTATACCTTATTTTCTATACATAGCATGTGGCTTAACCATTGTTTTTGGGTTTTATATTGTAGGTCGTCATCACTGGCATACTTTCTCTTCAGCGATTGAGCGCTCTAGACAAATCGAGAGTGCGATTAATGCTGGAAGCTATAATTCCTTCAAATTAAATCATGTTCTAGAAAGAAAACACAGACACCCAGAGTGGGAAAACACAGACACCCAGGGGAAAACACAGACACCCAGGGGAAAACACAGACACCCAGGGGAAAACACAGACACCCAGGGGAAAACACAGACACCCGGAAAACACAGACACCCAGCGTTATCTGTGTTTGTTATAGGCCCTCAACTAATGAATGTGGTAGCTTTGTCGAGGAAAAAAACACAAAAAACACAGACCCCCAGCGTTGTCTGTGTTTGTTATAGGTCCTCAACTAATGAAGGAGAAAACACAGACACCCAGAGAGAAAACACAGACACCCAGCGTTGTCTGTGTTTGTTATAGGTCCTCAACTAATGAATGTGGTAGCTTTGTCGAATAAGCGAGCGTGAAATAACGAGAGGCGGCTCTCATGGGTGGGCAATTTCAGTTGAAATAGTAGCTATTTAGTATTTTGTGGCACGGTTAAGCACTGCCAGAGTGCGGCAGTTATCATTTGTACTTCAGATAGTGGGCTATTCTATCTCAACAATTGCTCACAGTTAGCGAGGTTAGGACGCCGTCTTTTTTGCAGATGTGCACAGTACTCAGTAAGAGCATGACGCCTGCCGGCTGCACCGTGGAATACTTTTGTAAATTGTGTGGTGAGTTTTAGCCAGTTTTCGGGCTCTATTTGCAGTCGAGCGAGAATGGGCTGAGCATCGCTGATGTGGCCTCTCATGTCTGCACGAATGCGCCGACCAGTGAGTTCAACCAGTTCAATGTAGTATTTAAGCTCAAAGGGTAATCCTTTGGGCATGTTCTGTCTTGGGTTACCAGCAAAGCGCAAAAGACTCTTTGGTTGTTTGCCGTGTTCAAGGCGTTTTTTGATGCTGGTGAACTCAGATGTTTCGGGCGTGCAGGCCATTTTGGCCCTGATAGGGTTGAGATCAACATAGGCCATACAGGCACCCAGTGCGGCTTCATCGAGCAATGCCTGGGACTTAAACCTGCCTTCCCAGAATCGACCTTTGCAGCCATCTTCTTTGTTTGCCCGGCGGGCAATATCTTCGTTAAGCACCCGCATAAACCAGCTGATACTCGCCAGTCTTTCGCGATATTTATTGATAATATCATCTAGCATCATACGCTCGGATGGATTAAGTTCGTTACCTTCAATGAATTTGCGCGTTAGCCAGTTCCCTTTAAATAGTTTATGCCATCGGATAACGATAGCTTTGCTATTTAACCGGTTAGCTTTTTTATCATCTACATGTAGAACGATGTGAGTATGGTTGCTCATCACAGCGTAAGCGCAGATATCAATGCAGAAAATGCGTGCCAGCAGAAGTAGTTTTTCTTCAACCCACTCGCGGCGATGTTCATAAGACTGCCCTGTTAACGGGTCTTTACCGCATAAAAAGGCCCTTCTTACGCAGCGAGAGATACAATGGTAGTATTTTGTATCAACTAAGCTGACCTGGCTTTTCCTTGCCGCTGGCATTTGCTTCGTCCTTATTCTTGGAGCAGATTAAAAGCATAGATGTTGGAAGTGTGACAGACAAGTTTTGGAATGGGTGTCTGCTATTTGTTCGTCAAAGTGGATGTTCGCGTAAATTGTTACCTGTGGATGTCCTCACAGCTTTGCTCACAGCTTTTATCAGGGTATGCAAATTTAAATGGCTCAGTGTAAAAAATGCAAAGCGGATATTGTGCCCCTTGAAGTTAAAGTGGCAATGAACAAGTCATATTTTGTGTGTCCCGTTTGCAAACATAGAATTAGTAACTTTAGCCTTAAAGGTTTATTCATCTTTATCTGTAGTGCAATATTGTTATGGGCTGTTCTGTTTATTCATCACCACATGACAAATTAACTTGTTAGTTTGTTTATTTGAAACATAACAAGCGCATTATGAGCGGAATTTAAAAGCTTGGCTTGGTTCGTACCTTACCAATTATAGCCAAGCATTTCGGTCCGCATATGCGGACGTTAGGTTCTCAGGGGGGCGTTGTTTCCTAAATCATTGAACTAATTTAGTCTTGTGTGATCAGATCTCAAAAGCAAACACCGAGACTGAACTTTGAAAGCAAAGCGTATCACCAACTGGCGCGATTACAACAAAGTCCTCATC
>NZ_JACEQV010000059.1:0-3612 GCF_015356275.1 Pseudoalteromonas sp. PPB1
CCTGCTCCAGCTCAGCATAAGTCATGCTCTGCTGGGCAAAGCGCAGCGCCACCGCCTCGGGCGTACGCACACTTTGTTCACTGATCAGTGTCGTGATTGGACGCTGATAGTCAAACGCCGGGGTGCCTGTGCCGGTATCCAGCAAGGCGCTGCTCTGCGACGCATCCTGCAACTGCAACAAGGACGCTAATGGTTCCTGTGCAGCGTCCATCATAGTCAACAATAGGGTTTTAAACTGGGTCGCCAGAGCACGGACATCCGCTTCGGCCAGCACGCTGCCCTGATAGCTGAAGTGCAGCTTCAGAGTCTGCTCCTGGATAAAGCTGATGGTCAGCGGGAAATTGGTCTCTTCACGGGCATCACGCACCGAAAACTCAGTTGCCTGCTCATCCTGCGGCAATGCTGTCGTGATTGGATAATTTTCAAAGACTAATAAGGTATCGAACAGCCCATGTTGGTCCAGAGTCAGGTGCTTCGCCTGCTTCTGGATCTCATACAGCGGCGTAAACTCATGCTCTCGCCCGGCCAGGTTGGTACCCTGCAAGGTTTGTAACCACTGCGCCAATGTCACTTCAGGTGCTACTTCAACCACCACGGGCATGGTATTAATAAACATCCCCTGAATGCTTTCATGGCCCGCCAGCTCGGTTGGACGACCCGAAGTTGTAGCACCAAAACACACCGCTTCACGGCCCAGATAACGGCTTAGCAAGAGCGCCCAGGCGCCCTGCATCAGGGTATTCGCAGTCAGGTGGTACTGCCGCGCAAAGGCATTCAGCGCGGTATTTTGCGCGTCATCCAGCTGCACATCTAAGGCAGCATGCGCACCGCTTTGTGGGGCTTTAAACGCCCCGCTTAGGTAGCAGGGCTCTTCCAGCATGCCAGTCTGCGTTTGCCAGTAAGCCAGGTTTGCCATCACGTCCTGTTGCTCAAGGTAAGCAATATAATCGCCATACTGAGCCTGCGGTTCGGCCAGAGTCTCGCCGTCATACATACGCAGCACTTCACCCATCAGGGCGGCACAACTCCAGCCATCGGTTAAGATATGATGAATAGTCCAGACAAAGGCGTGGTGCTGAGGCGCCAGCTGCACCAGTACAAAGCGCTGCAACCCGGTCTCGGCGTCCATCGCAAAACCCTGTTGGCGATGCGATACGCTCAGTTCAGCCAGCTGACGCTGCTGCTGCGCGCTATCGAGGTGCTGCCAGTCCAGAGTTTCCCATACCGGCTGCACGGTTTTGCGCACAAATTGCAGTGGCCGGGGGTCCAGACTCAAAAAGCCACTGCGTAAGGCATCATGGCGGGCGATTGCATTGAGCCAGGCGGCTTTAAAACGTGCGACATCTAATCGCTTGATCTCTAAACTGGTTTGATTGACATAGGCCTCGCCTTCCTCCACCAGACTGTGGAACAGCATACCTTGCTGCATCGGTGACAAGGGATATAAATCGCTGAGCTCAGCGGTGTCGAGTGGTAGCTGATCCAGCTGTTGCTGATCCAATCCACTCAGCGTCACATCACTGGGCGTCAGACAGCCATGAGTGTCGCAACAGTGTGCTACCAGCTGTACCAGCGCCTCATGCAGATGCGCTGCAAAGGCTTGCATATCGGCCTCACTAATACGCTCACGGCCATAGCTGATAGTCAGCTGCAAGGCCCCGTTACTGACCTGACCATTGATACTCAACTCACTGTGTGGCTCATAGTCCGGGCTGAATGACGCGCCACTGTGCTCACTGGCCAGACGCCAGGGCGAATCGCCTTGATTGAGGGTGTTGTCGAGCTGACCCAGATAGTTAAATTCAATCTGACCCAGAGGCTGAGTAGCTAACGTCGCCTGTGCATGCGACTCACCAAAGTATTTCAAAGCACCGTACCCGATGCCTTTATTCGGCACACTTCTGAGGTGCTCTTTGGTATGCTTAATGGTCTCTGACAACGCATTTAAACGCGTAAGATGGACCGGATATAAGGTAGTAAACCAGCCAACACTGCGGCTGAGGTCGGTGTGTGCATCCCAGGGTTCGCGGCCATGGCCTTCGAGGTTGATCACTGCCTCCTGCTGACCCGTCCACTGATAGACGGCTTCACTCAGAGCACTTAACAACAGCTCATTGACTACAGTGCGATAAGGCTTGCCTGCTTGTTGCAGCAGACGCTCTGTAGTGGACTGTTCCAGCGTCACACGCACTTCGGCACTGTCTGCCAGGCGTCGGCTTCCTGCTGGGTTTAACCCTGGAATAGTCAACTCCGACGACTGTTGTTGTGTCCAGAATGCCAGTTCCTGCGAATTCAGGCTGGCGTAGTCCGCTACCTGCTCGGCCCAGTACTGATAACTGTGGCTCTTGCTGGCAAACTCGCAAGCCTGCTGCTTCTGCGCTTGTGCATAACCACGCGCCAGGTCATCCAGCAACACCCGCCAGGAAACCCCATCTACTGCCAGATGGTGGATCACCAGCAGCAGCCGGGCGCTGCCATCACTGAGTGTCATGTGAACCACACGTGCCAGTTCGCCGGTTTGAATATTCAGGCTGCGTTGCGCCTGCTCAGCCACCGATGTGATCTCAGCACTTGCCACATTGCGCTCCCAGACACTGGCCACGGCACGCTCGGCATCAAAAGGCAGATAACGCTGCTGCCACTGCCCTGCTTCGTTTTGGTTAAAGCGCAGGCGTAATGCATCATGATGTGCAACCAGGGCCGACCAGACCTGTTGTAGTGCCGCGCCATTCAGCGGCGCGGCCAGCGTCAATAGCAATGCCTGGTTATAGTGATTTTTGTCGCTCAGACTGGTCGCCAAAAACTGCTGCTGAATGGGTAACAGCGTCACCTCACCACTGACTTGCTGCGCAATCCGCTGACTGGCAGGCAGCTCAGTCAATGCAGGTGCCAGTCGGGCGATGGTGTGCAGTTCAAAAATTTGTTTCGGGGTCACCACTAGGCCATGCTCGCGCAAGCCACTAACGATTTGCAGACTCAGGATAGAGTCGCCACCGAGTTCAAAGAAGTTGTCCAGCCGTCCTATCTGCTCCTGACCCAGCACTTTTTGCCATACCTGTGCCAGTGCCAGTTCGCGCTCACCCTGTGGCGCTTCATAGGCCACGCTCGATTCATTATTGGGTTTTGGCAGCGCTTTACGGTCGATTTTACCATTGCTGTTCAATGGCAAAGTATCCAACACCATGATCACAGCCGGCACCATATACTCTGGCAGTTGGGCTGCCAACTCGGCCTTGAGCGCGTCGACCACCAGTTCCACGCCCGCTTCGCCCGATACATACCCCACCAGACGCTGTGTCGCGCCATCGCGGTCGGCCACTATGACTGCTTCCCGGACGCCATCAATGGCGTACAAGGCCGCCTCAATTTCGCCCAGCTCAATACGGAAACCACGAATTTTCACCTGATGGTCGGTCCGGCCGAGATAATCCAGCTGACCTTCGCTGTTCCAGCACACTAAGTCGCCGCTGCGATACATGCGGCTGCCATCATTGATAAACGGGTCGGCCACAAAGCGCTCGGCGCTCAGGTCGGCACGATTAACATAACCCCGTGCCAGTCCTGTACCGGCAATATAAAGCTCACCAGCCACACCCGGTGGGCACAGGTTCA